>NZ_JBBHKU010000024.1:0-18574 GCF_037389295.1 Stygiolobus sp. RP850M
TAGCTTTTCTAATAATCTTACCTTCCATAAAGCCTCCTACAACCCAGGCAAGCGAATCATTTCCATTCCTACATTTTGTTAAGGTCTCAAATCAGGACTATGCGTCATCACCGAATATTGTCGATGTTTATTTAGTCTCTTGGGAGGGATGCCCTTACGGAGCTACCCAGTCATGGCCATTGTATCTAGCCTTAAGCCACTACGGTAAAATTAACGTTACCCCAATATGGTCTGATCCAGAACCATTGCCCTCACCTACTGGAGGTGTATCAACACCTATGCAAGTACCGGGCTTATTATTTCAGACTTTTATACCTAATGGAAGTGTACATTTTCATTTCTTCTACATGATAGGAAGGATGTTTACTAACAATGATAGTATTAGCCTGACAAACGGTACTATAGTCCCCTACTCTGGTGATTCCATAGTAACTTTAGAACAACAAGAACTCCAAAAGGATGTACCTAATTGGGTCTATAACTTGATAGCTAAATATGAGCTGAACACACCATTTGGGCAGTACCCTAATTTAGCTGATGCTGGAAATCCTCCCCATATAGCTACAGTAATATTAATAACGGGACCCAACGGTACTTGGATGATAATTGGATATGACCAAACGTTGAACTCGGTAGCTCCTTATTACTTCGCTACTTCGGGTTATACTCCACAAGAACTTTATGGAAATATTTCGAAAGGAGTAATACCTAAGGTTAACGTCACCTCTAACCCTTACGCATATGCTCAGTTAGAAACAACGTCTTACATACAAGAAGAAGCGCAACAAATATTGAACGTAATAAAAGAAGCTATGTAAGGTTGTGTTTTTTAAGACCCATTATTTTTGCAGTTTTAAAAACATCTGTAGTTGACTAAAAATTCTACAGCAGGAATTCCCTGAACCACCCTTTCGTTATTTTATTCCATAGTTCCACCTTATCCTTTAGCTCACATTCAGTGCATAATAATGGGTCTTGCCCTTTACTTTTGTAGTACCAGAAAGATATAGGGTCTACTATGTTTATTGATTCCTTGGTGACGTTCTTTACTAACTGGATGTCATATAATAAGTTCTCGAGTTCAAACACTTCCTTTACGTATTTTGCACCTATACCTTTGGATATCACACTGTTAACGAAGTTGCTCACCAGCTTGTCGAAGGCTGAGTATTCAATGCTAAAGTCCCTTTGGGCGGCTAAAAAAGACGAGAGTAGGTATGCGTTAATAGTAAACTTTCCTTGCTCATGGTAATCCAGTAAGTCGAAGCCTCCTAATCTTACGAATTGCTGGCCGTCGTGGACAAAGTAACCTACATACAGTCCATTCTTTTTATTCTTTGAGTAATCGAGAAATTCAAGGGGTATAGGTTTAAGCCCTCCCTTAGAATTGGAAGTGAAGAATTTACCGCTCCTTTTGGGGATTTTCTTACCCATGAACTCTCCCTCACCAATATCTCCTTGATCTACGAACACGGCTGTAAAGAATGTGAAATTGTCAAGCGACGACAATGGGTTCCCCTTTTGAAGGTCGAACTTAATCGTGCTTAAAACGTAATTTAACATTTGTAAGTCTGGATTAATAGGCGTTATAGCATCTCCTTTAACGTGTGATAACGACTTCACTATCTTATCCAGTGCTGTAAGGCTGAGGTTTTGCATAACCAGTGAGATCAGTTTCCCGTCACGGCTTAGTAACGGTAAGATATCGAATTCCTCAGGAAGTGTCCTCATCTGCTCTATTAGAAACTTAATGTCCTCCTTCTTGGGTTTGGGTTTCTCCCTCTTAACCTCCCTTTGTCTTGGCGTCCTCTTCTCTACACAACCTGGGTATGACGCCGAATTTGCGATATTTAACTCGTCTATTTGAGTTTGTAAGTAATCGGAGAGTTGACTTAACAAGCCTAAAACGGCTCGATGTATCGTGGACTTATCAAAAGTCTCTCTGAGTTTCTTCACGTCTTCATCCTTACAAACATAAGCTAATACAGAAAATTCATCTTCCTTATCTAACATTATGGGAATGTTATTTGGAGTTGTCACCACTACGATTGAACCTGGCTGTGTGTGCTCAAGTAGGTAAGCGAGTAGGTCATAGGCTTTCATTTTACCCTTCTATTCTATGGTGAAATAACAATTAATACGTTTTAGCCAAAGATATTGAGGTTTTGGAAACCCTTGAATATTATGTAACCTAGGACAAATGTCATGGCAATTACCATTACATAGCCCGTTACTGGTTCCTGAGATAAGGGATAAGGAGAAGGCGGAATAGTGTAGAAGGGGTAGGATATTACCAAGATAACGGCTAGAGTTGTATCCCCTAACATCCACAAGACCAACAAAAGTAGCTTTTCGATTAACCTCATATTCTTAACACCCATACCGAGTAGTACTCCTCCAAAAAACATCGATAATTCGTCAAGGGCTCTAAACGGAATTTCTGCACCTCCTAAAACAAAGAGTTGAGGAAAATGCCATAACACCACTAAGAGAGACCCGAGGTAGCCCAATAATGAAGTTCTAAACTTATTACCCCAGTAGTAATACCCGATAAGTGAACCTGCGAACACTAAGGCATAATGTGATGCCATAAATACAAATTCTTCATTAAACATCAAGTCTTCCACTGACGGGTTAATGAATGTCAAGGTTAACACAATAGAGGCTATTAAAGGTCTCTTATCGTTGATCTGTAATTTCTTCATAACTTTATTTTTTGAAACTGTAAATAAAAGGCTTTTTTACTCTGGTTAGAGTAGGATAAGTATGAAAGCTATAACGATAAAGCCTAATATTATAGGAGTAGAAGTGAGAGACGTCGTTGTAAAAGAGACTTTAGGTAGAGGTCAAGCGTTGATCAGAACAGTGATGACGGGGATATGCGGGACTGATAGGGGATTAGTAAGCGGAAAGATCTCATTTGCTTATCCACCTGAAGGTTTCTCGTTTTTAATCTTAGGGCATGAGGGGTTAGGTAGAGTTGAGGAGATAGGAGACGGTGTAACTACATTGAAAAAGGGGGACTATGTAGTACCGGTAGTTAGAAGAGGGTGTGGTCAATGCTTGAACTGTAAAATAGGAAGGCAGGATTTTTGCGAAACGGGAAAGTTTGTCGAGGCTGGAATAAGAGGAAAGCATGGCTTCATGAGGGAGTTGTTTGTAGACGACGAGAAGTATCTAGTCAAAGTTCCAGAAGAGGTCAAAGATGTAGCTGTCCTCACGGAGCCCTTGTCTAACGTGGTGAAAGCCACGGAAGAGCTTCTCTTTATCCAGAGAAGAATGATATGGACTTGCGAAGACTCCACTTTCGAGTGTAGAAACGCCTATATAGTAGGAACCGGTCCAATAGGGACGTTTTTCGCCATGACTTTGAGGACTCTAGGTTTTCAAGTCTATTTGCTTAACAAGAGGGAACCAAGCGAGACGGAAAGATACATCTCGGAGAAAATAGGGGCAGAGTTTTACGACACGAAATTAGGTATCGATAAATTACCCGATGCAGACCTCATAGTAGATACGAGCGGAGTTCCTGAAGCCTTCCTTCCGCTTATGAAAAAGATGAGACATAATTCAGCTCTAATCCTCTTCGGGACTATGGAAGGTGAAAAAGCGGAGATGATGTCAGACCTGGTGACCGAGATCGTGGAAAAGAACATACTGATAATTGGCAGTGTTAACGCCAGTAAAAAGGACTTTCAGGGTGCATTGAATTACCTTTCCATATGGAAGTACCGTTATGGAGATGTTCTGAACCGTATGATAACCAGTAAAGTTGAAGTGGAGGAAGCACCTGAAGTTTTATCTAAAAAAGTAAAGGGAGAAATAAAGGCTGTGATTAAATGGTCTTGACGTAGTTTCTTAGAACTCCTATTCCAGTGACCTCTACCTCTATGACGTCTCCTTCTTGTAGGTATTTTTTACCTGAGAACTCAGCTACTCCAGCAGGAGTACCTGTAGTTATTACATCTCCAGGCTCTAGAGTTATTCCCTTGCTCAAGTAGGCTATCATATCCTCTACACTGAAGATCATGTCCCTAGTAGTGCCATCCTGAACTATAGTTCCATTTAACCTCGTTATTATTCTGAGTGAGTAAAAGTCTTTTATTTCGTCCTTTGTAACTATCCATGGTCCTACCGGTAAACCTGTATCGAGGCTTTTTCCCATAACCCAGTTCAGCCCATAAGGGTGTACTTCGGGAAACTGGTAATCCCTAAAACTTACGTCATTAACAACCGTAAAACCGAAAACATAATCCATGGCATCTTCTTTTCTTACGTTCTTAGCCCTCTTTCCTATTACAATACCTATCTCACCTTCATAGTCAGTCCTCTTTAACTCCTTAGGGATCAAAATATGATCCTCAGGACCGATTATAGCATTTGAAAATTTTGTAAAGAAATAAGGAAAGGGTGGAGGGTTCATGAGAGTCTCTGAGGAATGAGACTTAAAATTTACAGCCGGTAGAAATACTTTCCTAGGGGATACGGGTGGTAAGAGTTTTTTAACCTCAGTCTCTTTCAGCGGTAATCTCTCGACTATGTCGAAGGCTTTGATAACGTTATTAATGTTATTGAATACACACTCCATCCCTTCTTTTTCGAATTCGAAGAATTTACCTCCTTTATTGACTACAACTACTTTTCTTCCGTCTTCCAATTGAGCGAAGCCTAATTTCATGTTTATTATAAAGTCGTGATCAAATTAAATTTGTGCTCATCATCAATGACGAGATAGAAGTAAACGAGGATGAGAGGGTAATCCTTTTAGGTAAGAATGGTAGTGGGAAGACAACGCTTATAAAAAGGGCTCTGTGTCTTGGAGAACCAATTAAAGTGACTATTGACGGAGAAGACTTCTGTAAAAAGAGAGATTACTCTTTGCTCTCTGCAGTCTTTCAGGAGCCCTCTACACAGATTCTCGGACTCACTTGTGAAGATGAGTTAAAACTTCAGTCCTTGTTTCATGATGTCGACTTTTCAATCCCGCAGAGGATCATGGGTGAGTATTTTAACGTTAACTTCTATAAGTTGTCGGACGGGTATAAGAAGAGGTTCGTCATCTCTACAGTTCTAGCTTCAAGACCTAAGCACATAATGTTAGACGAGCCCTTCGCCAACCTCGATAAGTACGCGATTCCCTTAGTTAAGGAAGCTATCCCGAAAGGGAGCTTGATCACGGAGCATAGAGTAAAAGAGGTAAGGGACTGGGGTGACAGATTTTATTTACTCACTGAGAAAGGGGTTAAAGAGATAGATAGGGACAAACTCTACGACGAGAGGTTTCTGAAGGAGAACGGGTTGAGAGGCTTTAGCTTACAGACGATCCAAACACCTTTAGGTAAAGTGATATTCGAACAAGATTGGATCAAGGTGAGAGAAGGTGAGGTATTCTGCATGGTAGGTAGAAACGGGATAGGTAAGACTACGATGTTGAAGAGTCTTGTTGGGAAAATCTACTTAGTTTTTCATAACCCCGACTTGCAGTTCTTTAACCCTACTGTGAGGGATGAAGTTAAAGACGAGAAAGTTCTGAAATTATTTAAATTAGACGAGATTGCGGATAAGAGCCCTTTCCCGTTGAGTTACGGTCAGAAAATGAGGGTCCTGATTGCTTCAGCTTTCGCTTCTCCCTATAAGGTGATCGGTCTTGATGAGCCCAGTGTAGGTATGGATGGCGATGCACTTATGAGTTTTTACGATATGATTAAGACGTTGAAGGAACAGGGAAGGGGTATAATAATAGCAACTCACGACGAAGATCTTATATCAATATGTGATACGGTGGTAGATTTAGAGGAAAGGCGACGCTTAAAACAAACGTGATAACCCCTAGTAAGATAAAGAGTAAATCTAAGGAAGTTGGTCTTAGGTTTAATCTCCCCCTATATTCTCCGTAGAGTTTTATAGTATAAGCTACGTACAAGTCTTCAGCTACCTTTACCATTTGGACGACTAAGGGCAGAAGGAGCTTAGAAGGTTTGAGACCTATCTTTCTTGCTTTTGCATTAAACACTATCTGAGATACGATCTCGTTAAAGAGAGGAAAATAAGCTAAACCTACTACTAACGGGACCCCTTTCTCTTCCAGTATATTGAGGACTGTGCGGTAGTCTACATACTCCGACATTAGGAAGTACAAGTTTAAGTAAGTAAGTGCCCTTACGGTGAATATGTATAAGTTGAGTTTATGAAATTCCGAGAGAAGGAGAAAGGATAGAAGAGAGATCAAGACCTCGATCAAGACTACATTTCTCTTTCTAAAGAGCAAAGCCAGAGTTACTAATACCGGTAAAATGGAATTGGATAGAGAAGAGGAAAGGGCTACGGTTACCAAGAAGGTGAGTGCGTAAAAGAACGACGCTTTTGTGATCTCTACCAAGTTAGGTTACTCTTAAGGAGTGCGGCCGCCGGGATTTGAACCCGGGACCTCCTGCGTCTCCTGCGAGCTCGTGGCAGGCAGGCGTCCTAATCCAGGCTAGACTACGGCCGCACTGTGAGTTATTACTTATACTATCACTTATTAAAAATTTTCTCGTTAGCAATTACATCTGAAGTATACCTCTGCAGAAAACGTATCGTATATCTATTATACGTACTTTTATACCACGAGCTAAGGTAAAAGTCTCGTTAGAGAATCGGTCTTCTTTTCATTCCGCTGTGGCTATGTCCTTCTCCCTTAAACCTCTCTTCTTCCCAGACGTTACCTCTTTCATGATATCCTCTTTCCTCCCAAAAGCCGTCGTGATATTCTGATGTAAAGTGAATAGCAGTTAACCATTTAGCACTTTTCCACGCGTATAGGTGGGGTATAAAGGGACGTGCAGGAAATCCTGACTTTTTATCTAAAGGTTTCCCGTTCATCTTCAACGCTATTATTGTGTCCTCTGACAAAGCGTCCTCAATTGGGACTACAGAAGTGTATCCATCTAATGAGTAGAACATTACCCATTTTGCAGTGTCCTTCACCTTAGCTAAGGATGCTATCGTTTTCATCTTTATCCCTTCCCATTTTATACCAGCTACACTCCATCCAGTAACACAGTGGAAGTCCCTTATGTATTCTGTATCTATCATCTTCAGCAGTTCCTCATAAGTGAACTCCAACTTATTTTCCACTTCTCCTAATATCTTTAGTCTGTAACTCTGTATATCAACTTCTGGAACTCCTAATGCGGCATAGTATATGAATTTTTTAACGTATCTCTGACCAGGTGGAATCTGTTCTTGCACTAGAAAAAGTAAAGCGAGTGACTTAATAAAGTGGTGTTAAAATGATGCTAATACTCTGTATTTAGCCATTGTCTGGGCTTTGGAATAACAATTAAGAAGTTGGTTCACCGAAGTAGACCACCTGAAGTTCTCCTCCACCCTTCTTATACTATTCTCTCTGACCTTATCCCAAAAGTCAACACTTTCTGGTTTGTATATTAAGTTAGGGTTGTTAAGTATACTCGTATCTTTCTTCTCGGTAGCTATTGATAGTAGGAGAGACGTAGTGAGGGCTCTACCTAGCTCCCATATGTTTTCTGGCTCTACTAAAAACCCGGTTCCGTTTTCGCTGTTCCCCCTTATGTCTACTACGGTCTCTCTCAGCCCTCCTACAGCATATGCTACGACCGGTACTCCTAAAGCCATGGCTTCCACGGAGACTAAACCGAATGGCTCCCATCTGGACGGTATCGCGAAGACAGATGCTGCATAGAAGAACAGTTTATAAATATCGTTGGGTAAGGACGTAGACACTATAATCCTAATATTTCCTCCCATTTCTGAAGCCTTATTGATTGTGTCTTGAAGTAACCCATAATCTCCTGAAGGCAGCCCCAATATGATAAGTTTAGCATTGGGAATTACATTAAGTGTCTCCCTGAATGCTCTTATCAATAAATCTACTCCCTTCTGGTAAACCATCCTTCCCGCAAAGAGCACTAAAGGTCCGTCATCTACTCTGGCATAAGTCCAGTCGTCTTTGATCCCTATCCTGAAGCGATTATTCCAAAGCATATTTCCCGTTACATAATCCTCTGGTATAATCCTCAATCTCTCCAGTTCCTCGTAAAGTTTCCTCCTTACGATACTCCTATCCGTGGTGTTGAACCTAGCTTTAGCGTATTCTATCGCCTCGTTTATGTTCCACTCAGTACCGTTGTATGTTACACAGCTCTTATTCTCTATCCAATTCCCTATGAAGTTATAAACGTCGTAAGTTAGGTAACTCTTACTTACGGTCGCTATCATATCCGCTTCATAGGCTCCAAACTTTTCTATGAAACCCGAGGACAGTTCGTCCCATACTTGTCTCGTAGTGTATAGCTCGTGTTTTATTACTTTCCATATGTAATGCGGGCAATTCATCAGACCTGCCCAGTCCTCCGATGCGTAATGCCAAGGAAATCCTACCTTGTTAATTAAATGAATTGTATACACTAAAGGTACTATAATTCTCCTTGTTTCAAATACTTGTTTTGCCCCTACTCCTGCTAAAACTGAGTGCCAATCATGGACGTGAATAATTGACGGGACGTTTGAGGGTATAGAGAACTCCGAATATTTCATTACACCTCTTGCTAATAGAGCAGCCTTCTCGGTGATGTATGCGTAAATGTTCCAATTGTCCATTAAGACCCCAGTATTATAGTCTAGCCCCTTTACTAGGATCACGTTAAACCCGTCCAGTTTTCCTCCTTCAAATCCCAACTTATAGTGATATCTGTTTCCGTCAAGTCCAACTCTGTCTCCTTCTGCGACCAAAGGTAACTCCCTGAGAGAAAGAAACTCCCTTAATTTAGGGTCTAAATGCCTCCCGTGACTGGGCATAATCACCGTTACTCTGTAACCCTTCTCTGCCAAGTTCTTGCTTAGATTATAAACTACTGGACCAAGACCTCCTAAACTAGCCACCTTTGTGAGTTCGGTAGAAATCATCCAAATGCTCTTGATTTCGTCGGGCATCCAAAGTGATTCATATCTTCTCATTTAGACCACTCCTTAACATACTTCTCAAATTCCTTGTATTCTGGGTGATTTTTTAATACCTCGTAAAATTGCTTCAAAGTCCACACTTCTTTTCCCCTTTGCCCATTTACGTTAAATATGAAAGGCTCATTATTTATTCCTAGTTTATTCCTCATTTCTTCTTGGAATAGTGTTATAGCGTAAAACTCGTTAATGAATGCATCAATAGGTGAATTGAAAGAATTAAAATAGGAGTGAACCTCAGCGGGCCCACCACTGCCTAAGAACATATAGTAATAATGATCACTAGTAGTGAAGTACCTCCATGCCTTGATATAATCACCGCCTAACTCTTTAGCTAACATTTCCGTCCTCCTCACCATCTCGTCAAATGCCCATTGCATAATATTTCCTAACCAACTAGACTCGTCTTTGTTTACGTCTGCCCAAGAGACAGTTTGGTCTAAGGGAATTTCGTCGTACACGTTTTGATAGACTTCCCGCGGTAAAACCATCTTAACGCCGGTTCTCTTCAGTTCTCTGGGTAACCAGCGTAGGAAGTCTAGGATCCCGCTTTCTGTCCAGTGATGCTCACCGAACGTCTCATAGTCTACAAAGATCATCCCCGTATCTCCCTCAGACCAGCTTACCCAGTCTGCAAATTTCTTAGCTGTTAAGGGATATTGATCCCAGTTTCTGTTTGAAAATCTAAAGGCAATGTCATCACTTAGTCTGTAGTTCCTCAGAAATAGGGATAGGTTCGTTCCCTTAACCCTATAAACGTGGTTCGGACTTCTCCCTTTCAATAAACTTTCCTTTCCTTCTGTGACTATTGCCTTGAAACCCATCTTCTCCACTTCTTTCGCTATCCTGAAGTTAGTGATCAACTCCGTATTCTCGAAAGTCACCGGGTTTTGGTCAAAGAGTTCTTTTATTAACTCTATGTGCTTTTTCACTTGTTCTCTCCATTCGTCCAAATCTGCCCACAATGACGTGACCGAGTGGTAATAAGTTTGTGAAAGGAACTCGACTTTTCTGGTATAAGAGAGTTGTTGTAGGAGTTCTATTACTTCTCTCCCCCACTTTTCCGCCTGCTCCACGAAAGTGCCGGAGATAGAGTAAAAGAACTTCACGTCGTATCCTTCATTTTCGCCTCTTTCGACTTCCTCAAGGATTATCTTGGTTGCTGGTACGTAACATTTCCTCTTTACCCTCTCAAAGACCTCCTTATTAAGGGAGTCATCAAAGTACTTCGATAACACTTCACCTCTGTACATTGGATTCCAAAGAAAGTCCTTTTTTATCCTGAAAGGTTGGTGTACTTCAAAGCCTATACTGACGTGCCTCATATATATGTTTTATAAATCATTGTATAAAAATTATTAAGTGATGACAATCAGCATAGAAGATGTAAAGGTAATAATCCCGATAGGAGGAGAAGCGACCAGACTCAGACCTTTGACAGTAGAGACATCAAAAGCCGCCGTTAGGCTTCTGAACAGACCTTTAATTGAGTACACTTTACTGGAACTAGCTCGACAAGGGATAAAGGAGATAATTTTCGGTGTTAGGGGATATGTAAACTATCGTTCCTTGTTCGACTTATATAAGGAAGGAATTGGTTTTTCAGCTAGGTATCACATCAAACCTAGAGTCCACTTCAAGTACCAGCCAAGGGTTGATAGCATAGGAAATGCTGATGCCGTGAGGATAAACCTCGAATACTATGATATTCAAGAGCACTTTTTAGTGGTTCAAGGGGATAACTTATTCAAACTTGACATTAAAAAGGTTCTCGAGTTCCATGAGAACAAAAACGCGTTCATGACCATTGTGTTAAAGCCTGTTGAAAACGTGGAGGAGTTCGGAGTTGCCGAACTTGAAAGGGACAATAGAATTAAGAAGTTCGTTGAGAAACCTAAAAAAGAAGAAGCACCAAGCAATTTGGCGAATACTGGCTTATACGTCATTAGTCCTGAAATAAGGAAGGTCTTCAAGAGCGAGGAAGTTCAGGAAATGTATAAGATGGGAAAAATGGACTTTGGTAAGGACATAATACCGTACTTGATAAAGAAGGGATATCCCATTTATGGGTATATCATTAATGACTTATGGTTCGATGTAGGTACTCCCGGAAGGTATTTGGATGCGATGCTGACCTTACTGAAGACACTCGATGCTAAAGACATGCACGGGATTAGAATTGATCCCGATAGAAGGATCTTTGTTCAAGGTACGAGTCCAGACTCGAGGAAGAGAAGACTGGCTATTAAGAGGATGTATAAGAAGGGAGAGCTGAAGCTAGAAGGTAACATACTTATAGGGAGACATTGTCAGATAGGTAAGCACACATATATAGAGGAGTCAGGCATTGATAACTTTACAATCATAGGAGAAGGAGTGAAAATAGTAAAGAGCTCACTGATGGACAGATGCTATATCGGAGATTATGCTATAATTGAGAACTCAATTATAGCAAGACATGTAGAGATAAGGTCGTCAAAATCGAGACCTACAAGAATTATAAACAGCGTAATTGCAGAAGACGTAGTAATAGGAGAGGGAAGTGAAATTGTGAATTCCAAGATTTATCCTCATAAGCTTATTAACGCCGAAAGTAAGTTATACGATACAGTGCTCACATGAGGTCTCTTAGCATAGGCAACGGCAAGATACTAGTGAACTTAGATGAGTTCGGTAGGATCATCGACCTTTACTACCCTTATATAGGGATGGAAAATCACACTAACGGTAAACCCGTAAGGCAATATATATTTACAGATAGACTATACCAAGATGTTGAATGGAAGACGAGCCTTTCTTATCTTGACAACACGAATATAGGTGAGGTTAAAGCCGATATAGACAACAAGTTATCTCTCATCGCCTACGATTTCGCTGACCTATACGAGCCTTTATTTTACCGGATTATTAAAGTATACAATAAGTCAGCTGAACCGGTGAAGGCAAAACTACTTTTTCTCTTTGATCTAGACCTTTACTCAAACCCTTACGGAGACACAGCATTCTATGATCCTGAGACGAATGCAATCATCCATTACAAGTCTAAGAGGTATATAGGAATAAAACTTCTGGGAATCATGAAAGACTTCAACGAGTTCACTGTAGGAAAAAATGACATTTTTGAAGATGTAAATGACGGCAACCTGAAAGGAAAGACTATAGAAAACGGAAACGTTCAGTCAGCATTAGCCTTTTCCTTGTCGCTAAATTCTTTAGGTAGCGAAAAAGTTTACTTAACAATAGCTTTCGATAGGACATTACAAGGTTTAAGAAAACTTCTTAAGAGGGTTACATCGACGGAAATTGAGTCCTCGTTCACAAACTCGTATATGTTCTGGAAAAACTGGTTCAACAAGTTTAAGACAAAAGAGATAGATGAAAAGCTTCGAGATTTATTCCAGATAAGTCTATTGGTAATAAAAAATCACATGGATCAGAACGGCTCAATCATAGCCTCTTCAGATTACAGCTTCGTAGGAGTCTATGGTGATTCCTACACATACTGCTGGCCTAGAGATAGTGCAATAACTGCTCATGCACTGGACTTAGCTGGTTATGGGGATCTTGCTGTTAAACACTATGCGTTTATTTCAAAACTCATAAGTGAGGATGGATTCTTATTTCATAAATATAATCCAGACAGTACGCTGGCAAGTTCATGGCATCCTTGGTTGATGAATGGTAAGAGGATTTACCCAATTCAAGAAGATGAAACGGCTTTACAAGTTTGGGCTATCGCTAAGCACTACGAATATTATAAGGATATAGACGTGCTAGTCTCGATTTACAAGGATTTTGTTAAACCCGCTGTAAGGTTCATGATGAGATATATTGAAGACGGTTTACCGAAGCCCAGTTTCGATTTATGGGAAGAGAGGTATGGAATTCACATCTACACAGTATCAACTGTATTCGGAGCGCTTAAGTCGGCATCAAAGCTAGTAGCAGACATGGGAGATGAGGTGCTCTCAGGAGATATGATAACTATTGCGAGGTATATGAAGGAAGAGGCTCTAAAAAGGATGGTTCATAACGACAGGTTTGTAAGGCGTTTGGACGAATATGGGAACAAGGATCTCACAGTAGATGCAAGCATGTATTCTCCCTTCTTCTTCGAAATGGTAGAGCCAGAACATGTAGTTATGAAAAACACAATAAAGATTATTGAAGACTTACTAACGGTTAACGGTGGGATCATAAGGTATGAGAACGACTACTACAGAAGGGAGAAATCTCAGCCTAATCCGTGGGTAATAACTACCTTATGGGTGGCAGAGTATTACGTTGAAATAGGGGATATCCAGAGGGCTATGAAGTACGTAAAATGGGTAATGGATAGAGCTTTACCAACCGGTTTGCTTCCAGAGCAAGTTTATCCGGACTCTTTGCAGAGTTCGTCTGTAATGCCTCTAGTGTGGTCTCACTCTGAGTTTATAATTACCTTAGATAAACTAATAACTAATAAATAGTAAATTAAAGTGTGTTACCGCCGGAGGAATGCGAAAGGCGAGAATGGCTCTTATCTCTTAGAACTGGAGGATATTCCTCTTCAAGCATTTGCGGTATAAACTCAAGGACTTACCACGGGTATCTAGTAGTACCTTTGAACCAACCCCACAAAAGATATGTGATGTTGTCTAAATTCGAGGATTTTTTGATAACCGATGAGGGCGAATTTCCAATAAGTACCAACCATTACGAAGGAACATATTATCCAGACGGATATAGGTACTTAAAGGAGTTCAAGTGGAGCAGGAATTACGTAAGATGGGTTTACGAAGTGAACAACGTTAGGTTAGAAAAGACTTTAATAGCTCATGGATTTGAAAATGCTATAACTATAGAATACAAGGCGACTGATGGGCGAATTAAAATTTGTCCTCTAATTACCTATCGCAGCCACCATCTTGTAACTCCTAAATCTACATTCTTTGATGTTCACTTTCAAGGACAAAAGGCTAGGGTAGTAAAAGATGGCATTCCCTTCCTGAACTTCCTATTTGAAAGCGGTATCAACGCAGAGATGACCGGATACTGGTACTATAACTTCTTTTACGTCTTAGACTATGAGAGAGGTTCAAACCACAAGGAAGATCTCTTCAACCCATTCTGCGTAACAAGTAAGGATAACACCTTAATAGTTCACGTATACTATGACAAATATGGTTACGAAAAACTAAAGGAAAATCCCTATGACGTTCTAAAGCTCTTAGCAAGTGCCTCAACTGACTTTCTGGTCAAGGGGAAAGAAGGTTGGGCTATTATTGCAGGTTATCACTGGTTTGACGAGTGGGGTAGGGATACATTCATATCCATGGAGGGGATTTTGCTCTTAAACGGATTGTATAAACTTGCTGAGGATATAACTACACGGTATCTGAGCCACTCCGAGAGGGGGATGTTACCAAACCACATAACACCCGAAGGTGAACCCATTTACGTCGGTGTTGATATCAGCTTATGGGCGATAAATACAGTTTACAAAATTTACACCTACAGTGGCGATAAGGAATTTATCAGGAGAATTTATCCTAAATTTCAGGAAATAGTCGAATGGTATTCTAAGGGAAACGGGATAGTTTACGTTAAAGATAACTTATTATTTCACAAAGGAGCGCCGAGAACGTGGATGGACGCAAGTTATAACGGTAGGATAGTTACACCGAGAGAAGGTGCTGCAGTGGAAATAAACGCATTATGGTATAACGCGTTAATGGTTATGAACTTTTTTTCTAAACTTCTAGGAGATAAACAAGATTATTATGTAGAAATGGCCGAAAAAGTTAGAAACGCCTTCAACGAGAAGTTTGTAGCAAGTTGGGGTCTTTACGACTATATTGACCAGTATATGATACCGGATAAGTCCATAAGACCTAACCAACTTTTCGCATTATCATTACCCTTCAACGTTTTACCCCCAGAAATGGGCAAGGTAATGCTTGCTACGATTGAGAATGAACTTCTGAGACCCTACGGGCTCAGCACACTTTCCATGAGAGATCCCAGATACAAGCCCATCTATAGAGGAGATAGGGCTAGTAGGGATGAAGCTTATCATAACGGTCCTATATGGCCTTGGTTGATAGGAGCTTATATAGACGCTAAATTAAAAGTCGAGAGTGATCTGATAAAGGCAAAAATGCTCATCGATATCTTTAGACCCCTACTGGATGTGATTAAGGAGAATAACGGATATATTCCTGAGCTATTCGAGGATATACCTCCGTATCTAGCTGGTGGTTGTATAGCCCAAGCGTGGAGTGTAGCTGAAGTTTACAGAGGGTTTAACAAAGTGATTGGCATTTAGGGTACCTTGCTGACTGAAGGTAAGAATTATAAACGGCAAGTTGGAATAGAAAACCATGATAATAAAAACACTCATGCTTCCAGACCCTCCAATAGTTTCCGTAAGGGATAAACTAGTCGAAGCGTTTAAGAAAGTTAACACAAGAGGTATAGGAAGAGTTATAGTAACTAATGAATCAATTGAAGGGATTATATCCACTCGTGATTTACTTACTTTCGTTACGGAAAGGTGTGAAGAAGGTTGTGATAGGGGAGATATATTCGCACTTATTGAAAAACAAGTCGCACAAGTTATGACGCCTAGACCCGTTTACGCTTATGAAGATGATGATGTGATAGATGCATTAACATTAATGGTAGCTAGAAACTTCGGAGCCCTCCCAGTTTTAAATCGAGAGAAAAAAGTATCGGGCATTGTAACAGAAAGGGAACTACTCCTAATTTTTCAAGATCTAGACGAGTTATTTCCAGTGAAAAAGTTCATGACCAAAAAAGTGAGTACTGTCTATGAAGACGTCCCGGTGTTTGAAGCTGTAAAATTAATGATCAGGAGAGGGTTCAGGAGGTTACCTATAGTTGATGACCAAAATAAAGTTAAGGGTATAATAACCGCGGCAGATGCACTAAAACTCTTTACTAAAGCTGTGGTTAAGAGTGATCCAGACATGTTCTTCTCAAAGAAAGTCTCACAGGTAGCTACTAAAGATGTTCTAACTATAGACCCAGAGAAATCTATAAATGAAGCCGCAAGTACTATGATCATGAAGAAAGTAGGTTCGCTTCTGGTACTGAAGGAAGATGGCACAGTAGGTGGTATAATTACGGAAAGGGACTTGATAATAGCTTTACATTATCAACTACATATAAGAGGAGAATGATATCTCTTCTGTAACTGATAAACATGGATAAAAAATTACTATGTTATTTCGTAAAATAGTACAATAAAAGTATTGTGAACCAACTTATGCGACCTATGTATAGACAAGTTATTACAATTTAAAATGTTAAACTTACAATGAATGGAATTAAAAATTAATTCTTTGTAACCAATATTTATGATGATGAAGCTGGAAAGAGAAATTAAAATATCGCATCCAGTCGATGTCGTGTTGCAGATATTTGCTGACCCAAGCTTCACAATCCCTAGGATATTTCCTAACGTTAATAGAATTAAAGTAGATGGTGAAAAGTTTGAAGCTGAGGGAAAAGTTGCATTATCCTCTTATCATTCAACTGGGAGAGTGTTCCTTGGTTACAATGAAGTGAAGTATGTGTATGATTCTGATAAAGGAGGAGGTGTACTTAAAATAAGTAAAGTTGATGAAAACGTGATTAGGATCACGTTAGAGCATGACGGCTCGCTTTTAGCTAGAATAGGATCAATTATAGTTAATTCTAACCTTAACAAGCTGGAAAAGAATATAAACGAGGAGATTAGATTAGAGAGGATAAAACGTAAAATCTAGTTCCCCTTTCTTATGATATGGAAATAGTTTTCTCTCCGGACGCACCTAAACCGATAGGTCCTTACTCTCAAGCAGTAAAAGTAGGAAATACAGTATATGTCTCTGGACAAATTCCAGTAGATCCTAAGTCTGGAGAAGTTGTTAAAGGAGGGATTAAGGAACAAACAAGAGTTGTACTCGAAAACCTGAAGGCTGTCCTAAAGGCTGCAGGATTTGAGTTAAGCGATGTTGTAATGAGTTTCGTGTACCTAAAAGACATGAACATGTTCTCAGACTTCAATTCCGTCTATGCGGAATACTTTAAGGAAAAACCACCCGCTAGAATTACAGTAGAAGTATCAAGGTTACCAAAAGATGTTTTAATAGAAATAGCTGTTATAGGCTCGAAAGGTTAGTTAAGAAAAAATCTTTTTCATTAGTCTTTCTACGTGGGGGCACCCGTATGGGCTTCCGTGCGTACCGTGCTCAACGCATGTCGCTGATATAGGTTTACCTTCGAATAATAATAGAGATGCTTCATCGTCCTCTATTATCTTATAGAATGCCCCCTCAAAGACTACTCTATATGCAACTTCTGCCATGTTTATACTCACCTTTGTTGTCTTCTTTTTAATCTCTATTACTATCAAAAGTCAAATATAAGCTTTTCTATGCATACTGCTTTGTGGACTACTTCAGAATTATACAAAAATTTATAAAAAATAATTACGAGTATTACCCATGGGAAAGAGTAAGTACAAGAGGGATTGGCACAAGTACGACGAGAACGTTATAATGAGATATACCCTAATGTTCCCCTTCTACGTCTTCGAACACTGGTGGGATTTACTAGCAGAGGAGAATAGATATGCAAAGAAAACCTACAAGGCACCAAAGGAGTTCAACGAATTCCTAGCATTCCTCCACTTGTTCTTACCTTATAGGGCTATTGAAGGAGTATTGAGAGCACTAGAGAGACTGAAAATCATCCCAACAAGCCTGGACTACTCAACAATATGGGAAAGAGTAAGAAACATGAACATAAAATTCCCAGAAGCAAACGACGAGCTGGAAGTAATAGCAGACGCAACGGGAATAAGCACAAACAAGGGAGGACAATACATCATCGCCAAGTGGGGTAAAACTAGGGACTCAAAATTCCTCAAGATCGAAATAGTAATGGATAAAGACCAATTCAACATAATAAACGCCGAAGTAACCAGCAACGAGGTTGAGACAGCAGTAAAGACAGTTAAGGATTTACAAGACAAGGGAAAGAAGGTCAAGAAGTTTTATGGAGATAAAGCTTATGATGCCAATGAGGTTTACAATACTGGGGTTGAGGTTGTTGTCCCACCTAGGAAGAACGCTTCTACTAGACGTGGCCATCCAGCTAGGAGAAAGACCGTAAGGGAGTTCAAGAGGTTGGGCTATAATCGTTGGAGGGAGAAGAAGGGTTACGGTGTTAGGTGGAGGATTGAGTCCTTATTCTCTGCTGTGAAGCGCACTTTTGGGGAATCCGTCAGGGCTACAAGCTTTTTGGGACAAGTGGTTGAGGCTAAGCTCAAGTTCTGGGCTTATGCGTGGATGGTCCACTTGGCTAATTCTTTAATTGGTAGAGCTCCGGGTATTAGGGTGTGAGCTTGCAAATAACGTTGAAATAAATATTAATTTAAAAAATTCTCAATGTATCATATCATGCTTATGAAATAAATTGAAGAGATCAACAAAGCATATGCATACGCTTTAGGATTTTTTATTTAAGATTTTTACTGTATAAAGACAGTGTGGACAACAATTTCATTCATTTGAAATATTTACATTTATTATCACCCCCTTATCTA
>NZ_JBBHKU010000025.1:0-39910 GCF_037389295.1 Stygiolobus sp. RP850M
CTGGTGAGGGCTCTTAACCTGAGGAGCGTGGAGGCGTTCCTCAGGTTCGTTGAACGTTATTTAGGTGGACCGCCGGGGCTGATGAAAATCTTTAAGTTACGTTAAAGTCCCATAACTGCTGAATATAATTTAAGCAACATTACGGTTACAATAACAAACGTAGGTAATGTGCCTAGCACGATTACTTACATCGTAATATCGAATCAGTCCGGAGTTCAATTATTCATAATGTATGTGGGGAAAACTCTTGCTCCATCGCAAAGTATAAACATTACGATATATCCTCAGCAATTATACTATCCTTACTGGCCTAATTGGATGTCAGCACCTATAGACCAGTACATTCCTTATCAGATAACAATAGACCAATGTCATAAACAGCAGACTCCGTATTATCAAGTTCCAATAATCGTAGAGACTCAATACGGAAACATGTTCTACAATAATCTCAGCTATAACCTAGTCTAAAAAAGATAAAGAGTTTTTTAATTAGAATAAGTGAACCACTGCTATACCAAACAGTCCTACGATAAACGCTATGATAACGTATATTATTACTGCTAACACAGCTATTGCTATAGCTCCTAGCCATCCAGTCTCAAATACAGCCTTAAATACAGCTAATATACCTATGATTCCCACTATTATACCTATAAATGGAAAGCCTATGAACGCGAAAATAAATGTTATTATAGTATAGACTATGAAGGCAAAAAGAGTAGCAATTAATGCATCTCCGAAAGAGTTTTCCTTAGATACTGCCTTAGATGCTAGCCATACCGGGATGGACGTTACGATCCATGCTATTAAAAACACTATTACAGCTCCTATTATACCGTGTGAATGTATATCCATATATTATAGTTAAACTCCACATTTATAAAATTACTCTAACATCAAATAAAATTTGTAAATTAACCCTATTTGTAACAAAACATTCAATTTTAAATGACATCAAAATAATACATTTCTAACTTAATCTAAATTGAACTAGTAGAGGAAAAAATCAGCAACGAAAATCTGAGAATGTAGATTATTCCGGTGGTATCTCCTTATAGACTAGGTCAATATCTATTCCTTCCTTACTCCTCACCTTTTTAGCGGTGATATAAGTTATCAGTCCTAGACCTACTAAGGAAGCGATGTAAGCTGTAGCTATCCAGTTAACTCCGCTAGTTCCCACTACACTGAAGGCGTAGTTGTTATATGGGTCTAAGATCTCACCTTCCATTAAGGACATTATCGCCGTAGATAAAGCGGATCCAATTATTAACGGCTTATTTCTCTCCTCAATCCCCACTTTGACACCGGTGAGTGAGACCAAAATAAGGTATGCTAAAGCCAAAGGAGTATAAGAATATAGGGCACTCGCACCGCTTACAGAGATTATTGGAAGAGCTAGGAAGACTAACGTGGTAGCTAAGTCGAGGAGATGAGCGTAAACCGGAGATGCGAACTTGTTAAGCTTTGCGAATATAGCTGGGAATAGTCTATCAAATGCAAATGCGAACACATATCTTGCAAATACTACTACCCCGAAAGCCATGACAAAGAAGTTCCAAGCTATCAGACCAAGACCCAGAATCCACTCGAGTATCTCGTTGTGTGAGAGGAAGATTGCTAAACTCCAAAAATTATAGGTAAATGTAGGATAGTAAGCGGTGTTCGTGGGGCAACCGATTTCGGTATACATCTCGAAGAAAGGCATTGTGATCATGAGGAACGTCATTATACTACCTAGATACAGATTCCATTTTAACGATCCTTCTTTAGCCTCAGTAGCTACTGCTGGCCCCGCATAAAGCCAGATATATGCAAATGACAAGAAAAATGGGATCATGTAGAAAGTTGAAGCCCAGCTGTAAGACCAAGGAGAAGTGTTCTGGGAGGACAGTTGGAACTCACTAATGAAATTAGGGATCTGAGACCTCACTGAACCGACGTTTAAGGCGAAAACTATCATTGCAAGGATTAGAGTAATGGTGGAGAAGATACCGAGAGCGGTAGTTAGGGTGAAGCCCCATTTAGGTCTTATTATATTTAAGAGAATGATTATTACAAACGCTATAGCACCGAGAGCGTAAATTAGGAGGTCTTGAGTCAGCGTAAGAGTTCCGTAAGGATTGACAAATACCGTATTTGAGAGGTTAATCAGTTCACCTTGATGATTGAGTACACCGATCTCGTACAGAACTAGGTTTATCGCTGAGACAGAAAAGAAAGCCGATAGTGCGAAATAAGGTGGCATATTGAATGCAAATGCTACTCCCATTATAGCCCCTACCTTACTGTTTAATTTCCTTGAGATCCATATGTAATCTCCCCCAGTTCTTGGCATCCTCATTAGGAGGCTCGTATATGTGTAGACCAGCGGTAATGTGAGGATAAAGGTAAGCAAAGAGGTTAACCATAGTATTGAGCCCGGTTGAATATAGGGAGAGATTCCTTCGAAAACTGCTAGACCAGCTCCCATATTTGCAACGTTCAACATAACTAAGTCTTTTAGTGTGGCGTTCTTCACTAACCCAGATGACCCTCTCAAAAATAGTTTTGACATAAATCTAGTTAAGTTAGTGAAGTTAAAAAAGCGAACTCAAGTTCGACTTAGATTGTCTAGTATCTATTCGTTTATCGTCAGAGATAATAATTGTTTTTAATCTAAATCAAAAATGTGAGTTGAGATTAGAAGAGAAGAGAAACAATAATTTATGTACTACTTAGAATTATCTTTAGGATAAAAGATTTAGCTCAATTAAAAACAGCTAGACAACAGAAATAAAAGTCACTAATCGAGAGGAGTTTTATCTTTACCCTCTGGTTTCACCTTTTATCTACAGGGACGTAATGTTTATACTCTGGACCCACATACAACGCTCTGGGTCTAATGAGTCTATGTTGTTCTTCTACATACTCTATAAAGTGGGCTAACCAACCTAAGGTCCTCGAGAGAGCGAATAACGCCGTATACATATAAATCGGGAAACCCAATCCATTGAAAACTATCCCAGAATAGAAGTCCGTGTTCGGGTAGATACCCTTTGAGCCGAAAGTTTCAATTCCTAGTTTTTCCAGCCTTTCCGCAATTTCTAAGTACTTCTTTATCTCCGGGTTTTCTTGACTCAGCTGCTGTGCTAATTTCTTAAAGATCTTTGCCCTAGGGTCATACGTCTTATATACTCTGTGCCCAAAACCCATTAATCTCTTCCTTCCCTCGACGATGTTTATCTTAAACCACTCGTCTACTTTATCGGGTGAGCCTATCTCGACGAATTGTTTAAACGCTTCTTCGGCAGCACCTCCGTGCAGAGGCCCTTTAAGTGCGGCTAACGCAGCGACTATGCAAGAGTACATGTCCGAAAACGTAGAAGAAGCTACTAAACCGGCTGTAGTTGATGCAGGAACTTCATGATCAGTATAGAGTATTAACGCTGCGTCCATAGCTTTGATTTCTTTTTCGCCTACTTTTCTGTCAAAGGAAGCTTCGAGAAAACTCTTGGCATAACTTTGGGAAGGTGATGGCATCTTAGGCTTCAGTCCTTCTTTAGCCCTAAAGACGTTTGCTACGACTGTGGCTGTTTTAGCTATTATTTGGATAGCATTATCTCTATCTTTCTCCTTATCCCACTTAGGGTTATAGACTGACGCCATTATGCCAAAGGCGCTCTCCATAATCCCTATTGCGTCGCAATTTCTCGGTAGAGAGTAAATTGCGTTAATAACCTGCTCCGGTACTTCATAATTCTCATTGAGTTTTGCCTTCACTTCGTTTAGTTGCTTCCTATTAGGGAGTTCTCCATATAGCATCAGATAAATTAACTCCTCGTAGGAAGAATGTTCAACTAAATCGTTTATATCATATCCCCTATAACGCAATACTCCGTGATGACCGTCAATGAAGGTAAGTGAAGTAGTCTTTATAAGTACGTCCTCAAGACCCCTACTTATCTCAACCAACCTCAGTCACCCCCTACCCATTCCTCATCCGGTTTAGCGGAAATTGCTGAAAGCAGGTGCTTTTCACTTATGATATCACGGATGGAGATTACACCCACTACCTTATCCTTACCATCTACGACTACAAGGTGCCTTATGTCATATTGATGCATCAGTCTCGCCGCGTTAGAAAGAGGTTCGTCTTCCCTAATCGTAATTAGCTTACCGTAAGTGCCTAATTTCTCTACAGGTTTATTTAAGTCCTCTCCTTTAGCTACTGCTTTCAGGAGGTCTCTTTCGGTAAATATTCCTACGGGTTTGTCACCATCCACAATGAGAACTGAGCCTACGTTATTCTGAGCCATGAGCTTTACGGCATCTAGGGTCTTAGTCCCTACGGGAACTTTAAGAGGGGATTTATTGATTAAAACCTTTACTTTAACTTGGCTCATAAATACTTATATTGAATTTGTAAACTATAAATCTTTCCCAAATTAATAATGAAAGAAAAATATTAAAATTTTAACTAAAAAAGCAACGTTAACTCAGAAGGCGTTTAAGACTTTACTCCTCCTTTAGCCAGTTCCCTATCTAAGTTCTCGTAAAAGTAATAGTTTATAATCTCGTATTGCTCTTTTCTGGTCATCATTTTGTCCATTAAGTTCTTTTGCGTCCCTTCCTTGAGCAAAACTTCTAATGCGTCTTTCATAGCCTTAGCTGCTACCCGGAATATTGTAACGGGAAAAATAACGTACTTATAACCCATAGCCTTGAATTCCTCAGCACTTATTAGGGGGGTCTTACCGAATTCAGTCATGTTAGCTAAGAGGGGAGCCCTCACTTCCCTTGCAAACCTCTCGAACTCATCCTTGCTCTCTAGTGCTTCGGGAAAAATTACGTCAGCCCCAGCCTCCAAGTAAATCTGAGCTCTGGTAATAGCATCGTCTAAACCATAAATAGCCCTAGAGTCAGTCCTGGCTATAATTAGCATATCCTTCCTAGCCTTAAGTGCAGCTTTTATCTTAAGCACCATGTCCCTAGGTCTCACTACCTCCTTACCTTCTAAATGACCGCACTTCTTAGGTAAGACCTGATCCTCGATCTGAATAGCGTTAGCCCCGGCACTCTCCAGCACTTTAACAGTCCTATATACATTCACAACTTCTCCGAAGCCTGTGTCTGCATCGACAATTATAGGAATATCTGTAACTTCCCTAATCCTTCTCACCATCCACGCCAACTCGTCTAACGTGATTATGCCTAGGTCTGGCATACCGAGGGAAGAGGTTAAAGCTCCTCCTGACAGATAGACCGCCTTAAACCCAACCTTTTGAGCTAAGAGGGCAGTAAAAGGGTTAAAGACCCCGGGTATAACTAAGAAGTCAGACTTCCTTAAGACCTCTGACAAACTCTCTCACCTTTATAGTATCAAAATTTTTAATAAGTTCAATTTGTTTCTTACTTAAACCCAGCCTACTCGCCTTTTTCTCTAACTCTTCATCACTCATCGGGTTAGCGTAATGCCCTCTAGGTATTTTGACCTCCTTACTGAACTCTCCCTTATCCGTGATCACTGTTATCTTAGTAGGGAGCTCTTTAGGATAAACTGAAGTGTAATCGTCTCTCTCAACTACCTCTATTAAGTCCATAAGCTTTTCCAATGTGTGCTCTCTTATTAAAGAGTAAGAATCAAGCCAAAAATCCTTCCTGATTAGGCTTACCGCGACTATGAAGGGTAGACTGTGATCAGCTGTTTCCTTGTTTTGAGGTCTCCACTTTTCACGGCTGTCAGCAAGAATCGTTTTCCCAGCTTCATAAGTCTCTACTAACACTTTCCTTATCTCACCGTGGTATTCCAGTCCAGCTGCAGCCTCTACTGCGGCTTGCGCATGGTATTCCACAGGGTACTTCTTGATCATGGTCCTCAGGATCCCCCTTCCGTCTGGTCTAAACTTACTCAAGTCCATATCCCTAGCCACTATGGAAGAGAAACCGAAGACCCCGGAAAACGGTAACTCGGGTGCTGTAAAACCGGATTTAGCTAAGAGAGTTACGAATACAGCGTTCCTGACAGCCTCAGCAGCAGCTCCAGCCTTCCACATGGAGAGCTTACCGCTCCTCGTCTCCCTCAAAGCCACGTGTGGGATTATTGAAAGGGATATGGCGTTCTTTACCTTATTCCGGTCTAACCTGAGGAGGTTTGAGAGTGCTGAAGCCGTTGCTATCTCGAGGAAATTTACGTGATCATAACCCTTCTTTCTTAGGGAAGTAGTGTCACATAAGTTAACACCCACATCGTAGCCCACGGCTATTGCCCTGATTATGTCCTCACCCTTTACTTCAGGAGAAACCGCTAACAATCCCCCTATCATGTCGCTCGGATGTAGGGGCTCTAAGCCTAGATAAGTGTCGTTGAAGTCTAAGTATCTTATTAATAAAGTGTTGTAAAAGGAGGCAAAGTCAGGAGTGGTGGAAAAGTTACCCAAGGTAGGAGTGTTCCCGGGATAAAGGTCACTCATACTCTCGATTATTTTTGCCGGAGGGGAATCTCTAGAGGCTAGTGCAATAGCCACCGAATCCAACACTCTCCTTTTAGCCTCTGCATAAACTTTATCATCGACTTCCTCAACCGAGACTACGTATTCAGCTATTATATCCGAGAGATCCATAACTAATTAGTTCAATTAATGATAATATAATATATTTAATGAGGTAAATTTAAATAAGATTGTTGAGAAGTTTCTCATGTGATAAATCATGACAAAAGTAGCCTTTATTGGATCTGGTAAGATAGGACAAACAATCGCATTTAACACCATAATGGGGGGTTACATTGACGAAGCAGTAATTTACGATATAATCCCAGAGCTACCTGAAAAGTTTGAGCATGAACTCAGGCACGCATTAGCTTCGAGAAAACTCAAGGTAGAAGTGCTGGGGACAAACAACATAGAGGACGTAAACGGAGCAGACATAGTAGTGATCACTGCAGGAAAGCCGAGGAAGCCTGGAATGAGCAGAAGGGACTTATTTGTTGACAACGCGAAGATAATGATAGATCTAGCTGACAAATTAGCTAAGAGAAATAGGGGAGCACTTTACATAATGGTGGCAAACCCAGTAGATATGATGGCTTCAGTTTTCACGAAATATTCTGGTGAATATACGATTAGTACCGGTGATCAAGTAGAGACGATGAGGATGAGGTCTTACATAGCTAAGAAGTTAAAGATTCAAGTGACCGACGTAAATGGGTATGTGGGTGGGGAACACGGAGAAGACGCTGTAGTACTGTGGAGCACGGTAACTGTGAAAGGGAAGCCGTTTGATGAGAGTATGGGAGTGAGTAAGGACGAAGTGGAGGAATATGTAAAGAAAATACCAGGGGAGATAATAAGGGTAATGGGAGGTACTACTTGGGGGCCAGGTACGATCATTGAGGAAATTATAAGGGCTGTGGCTTTAAACGAGAACAAGGTAATGAGTATAGCGTTCCCGCACAAATACGAAGACGAGATCATTCACGTAAGCGAGCCCGTTGTTGTAGGGAGGAGTATAGGACCTTCATTGGAGCCCTTATTAGACGAAAAAGACAGATGGCACTTAATGGCTTCTATTAAGGACTTCTACAGCGTATATAAGGAGAACTTGAAACAGCTCGAGCAGAGCTTGACCGCAAAACAGTAAAAGATCTTTAACGTAAACTTTCTTTTTTCTCCTCTGAACTAGTTCTAATTTAACACGTTGTTGTAAGTGATTATTAAGTGATTACATTCTGTTTCTTTTTGTTTTTTCTTTGATTTATACTTATATATTTCGATATCATAAGTGATATCTATGAAAAGGAGGAGAAGGCTACGACACATTATTCTATCTATCCTCAGCAATAAAGGAGCTATGACTGGTGCTCAGATAATGAGGGAGATAGAGAAGATGACTCAAGGTTTTTGGAAGCCTTCTCCGGGTGTTATATATCCAGCTCTAGACAAGCTCCTTGAGGAAGGTTACGTCTCTATAGCGAAAGTAGAGGGTAGTCAAAAGTTTTACCAGATCACTGAGGCAGGGAAAGAGTTGTTAAGTCCCAGGCATCAGTTAGAGACAGTGATAGAGGAAATCCTTTCAGACCTAAGGTTTATCCTTGAAAATAAGGATGAACTTGACGTAGAGCTAAAAGAGAAGTTGAAAAAAGGACTTAAGGAGGCGATAAGTAATCTTGATTGAAATAGAACACATATCAAAAACTTTCACAGTCAAATCGAAAGAGATACGAGCTTTAGACGACGTGAGCTTTACAGTCCCTAAGTCTAGCATAGGGGCGTTAGTCGGTCATAACGGTGCAGGAAAAACCACACTAATAAAGATCTTATCAACCCTGATTATCCCTGACCAGGGAGACGCGAGGATAAACGGGATCAGTATCAGAGAGGAAAAGAAAGTAAGAAAAGAAATAGGTGTAATGATGGTAAGTGAGAGATCTTTCTACTTCAGGCTTTCGGGCTTTGATAATCTAGTCTTCTTCGGGATCGTCCAAGGCTTATCGATTTCTGAAGCGAAAAAAAGGGCAAAGGAACTCCTCAATTTGGTTGGTTTATCTCAATTTTCCGACATTCAATACATGAAATATAGCACCGGAATGCAAAGGAAACTGGCTTTAGCGAGAGCACTCTTATTAGACCCACCGGTAATTCTGTTAGACGAACCTACACTAGGTATGGATCCAGTTAGTTCAAGGGATTTTAGGAGTCTGGTTAAGGAGATCTCTAAGGAGGGTAAAACGATACTAATGACTTCACATAACATGAAAGAGGTCGAAGACCTAGCCGATAAAATAGTCTTATTAAAGAGAGGTAGAATAGTCTCTCAAGGCACTAGGGAAGAGATCATGTCAAGCATAGGGAAGATCAAGGTAGTTATAACCGACAGTATACCAAGAGGTTACGAGAAATACGTAAGCGGTTTTGTTCAAGGAAAAGTTATACTGAGAATCCCAGAAAAGGGAATAGAGGTAAAAGGTGAAGTAATAGGCGAAGAGGAGCCTACACTTGAGGATGTGTTTGTCTACTTTACAGATGAGGAGATTGACAGCCCTAAAAATAGGAGGAGAGGAGGTGGGTTCAGAAGATGGGAATAATAGATAATCTTTACGCTTACATATACTTACGGGGTTTTAAGATATGGATTAGCTACAGAACACAGTTAGTGCTGAACGTATTATCTTGGGTCTTACCAGTTTTTACTTACTACTTTGTAGGAACTTCTTTAGGAGATAAGGTAGTTAGTTCTATGCATTTTAAAGATGAATCATATGTTTCGTTCGTAGTAGTCGGACTGGCATTCCAAGGTTATATTTCGTCAGTAATAACGACCTTAAGTAGTAGGTTACGCAACGAGCAACTTTACGGTACGATAGAGTATTACGTATTGTCTTCTGGAGGAGTACTGTCATTTCTAATTTATTCAGCATTATGGGGATTTACAATAAATACTGTAAACGCAGTCATGATCTTACTCATAGGATACATTTTAGGTGTCAAGTATAACGTAAACCTCATTTCAGCTATAATCATTATTTTTCTACTACTTAGTTCTTCATTAGGTCTCGGAATGATTTCAGCTGGATTTACGATGATTGTGAAACAAGGGAACCCGATATCTTTCTTCTTTGCCACGTTTACCACACTGACGACCGGTGTAGTTTTTCCCGTGTCAGTCTTACCAGATTTTGTTAAGTTCATCAGCTACGCAATACCCCTCACATGGGCTCTTGAAGGTCTCAGGTATGCCCTGCTCGAGGGTTATTCGTTATCACAAGTCAGCGAATACGTAATAGCTTTGTCATTATTTACCTTCGTTATGATCCCGTTAGGTATCGCGTTTTACTCTTATGCCTTTAAGAGGGCTAGGTATAGAGGGACGTTGAGTGAGTACTGAGACCACTAATTTTTAATAATAAGGGAGGAGATTTTATCTCGATGCAGAAAGTATTCGAAAACAATAATATAAATATTCAGATGTTTGCTCAGGATATTGAAAACTCATTAAAGGATGAAGGATGGCAAACTACCTTAACGCAAAACGGTTCTAACGATTACATCATAAGGGGGACAAAAAAGGCTGGCCACATACACCACAAAGTAGAGGAGATAATAGTGAGAATCAGGGGAGACCCTAACAATGTTATCGTAGTGGTTGAAGAAGAAAACATAGGGGCTTTTGGTAGGATGTGGATAAACGCTAAACTACTGGGAGAAATGGAAAGAAAAGTGAAAGATGGTTTCTACTCCATGTAAAATTAGAACGGTAAGAACAGCGTCTTTTTCTCTTCGTCGTTACTTCACCCTTTACAGCAGTTATGGGATTTCTCGTTAGGTGTAGCCTTGAAGTCAAGGCAAAATCTAATAACTGCTGCCTTTATTTGCTTTCCTATGCCTATCCTTAAACCCTTCCATTCTGGACTTCGCAGACCTGGTTGTGGACAGAAGGGCTAACTCCATTATAGCCCTCCGTATTCTCTCCTTTTCAGCCTTAGTCCACTTCTTTATTACTTTTACAGCTTCTAAGTCTACGTTCAGTATAATGTCTTTAGCTATTTCCTTCGACTTCATGAGAACGTCGTCCGCTATGTAATCAACAATCCCTATTTGTTTTGCCTCTTCAGCAGTGATGACTTCCCCCGTGATCGTCAGCCTGTTTACAGCCCTCCCCCAGTACTTATGCCCTACACTTATGGCCATGGGCGGTATTAGACCCAGCTTTGCCTCAGGTATTGAAAACTTAGACTCTTTACCCCCTACCACCACGTCACAGAACAGCAGTATTTCGCAACCTCCTCCATAAGCTAGCCCGTTAACCGCACATATGAGGGGCTTCTCAAGCTCGATTAGGGACTCCACGGCATAGTAAAGGGTGTCAAAGAACTTCTTAGCATCATCAGCGTCTTTAAGTTCAGCCATGGCAAATATATCATCCCCAGCCGAAAACGCCCTCCCCTCTCCGGTTAAGACCAATACTTTCACATTTTTATCGTTATTAGCCGTTCTAACCTTGTCCCCTAACTCCTTCCAGCTCTCCTCATCAAAGGAATTTAGTCTGTCAACTCTGTCTAACGTAATCCACGCTATACCGTCCTCATCCACTTTGTACTTCATTCCTGCTCGCCTCTTTAATAGCTCTTATTATATTTACGTAACCAGTACACCTACAAATATTTCTTATAGAGTACTTTAACGACTCATTAGCCGCTTTCGGATCTACGTTCTTTAAGTAATCGTAACTAGCCATTAGAAAACCGTGCGTGCAGTACCCACATTGAGACGCGTAATTATTTACAAACGAATTCTTTAGCCACTCCACATCGAGACCTCTAACTGTCCTCACATCCAAGTTAACGGCTTGAACTGCTAAAAACAAGCAAGATTTCACAGAAACGCCGTTAATAATTACAGTACAAGCCCCGCACTTACCTTCGTCGCATCCTTTCTTTACCTCAGTAAACCCGTTTTTACGTAAGAAGTCTACCAATAGAGTTCTGCCCTCTACTCTGTCCTCTATCAACAGCCCGTTAACCCTGACTTTAATTTTGGCTTCATCAATCACTCTCATCCCTTCTCCGGTCTTCCAGCTTATCTTCCTTTCTTCGACTAATCTCAACTCGTAGTCACCTTGGTCAAACGTGTTGATCAATTCTCTGACCAGCTTTAGTCTACCTTCTCCGTTCATATGATGGTCTGACATCGGTTCTTCGTTAACACTCTCCATCGCTTTTATCAACTCTTCTTTGCTGTTTCCTTCTAGGATTATCGGTCTCGGAAAAACACCTCCTATCGAAGCTCTGAGTTTTCCGTCCTTCTTCTTTAATACGGCGAGTACAGCAATAGGATACGCAGAACCTCCTCTCTTTATTGCCTTAAAGTAAAGCTTAGAGCTATTCGGCTCACGAAAGGATACCTCAGTTAGTAACTCTCCCTCCTTTAAAGTGGTAGTATAGGGATCTTCGTACAAGTCTTTAACTTTGATTTTTCTACTTCCCCTTTTACTTAAAACTTTAACCTCAGCGTCTAAGACGAGCAACGCTGGGTAATAGTTTGCAGAGGGGTCTGCGTTAGCAAGAGAACCACCTACAGTGCCCCTATTCCTCACTTGCAAGTCCGCTATACTGATCGCTACGTTCCTCAGAAGAGGGAGATTCGAAGCTATCTCGTTATGTCTAGTTAAAGCCCCGATTCTATAGACTCCACCCTCTCTTTTTACATAATCTAAATCCAACTCGTTGATGTCAACCAACATATCAAAGGGGATCCCCAGCCTCATCATCGGGATGAGACTTTGCCCACCCGCTAACGGTCTCCCTTCTTCTAAAGCCTCTAGGGCTTCCTCCAGGGTCTTCACTCTAACGTATTTGAAAGGTCTAGGGACTCCAAGTACATACATTTAGGTCACCCTTATGGGAGTCTCACTCACCTTTCTCTTTAACAATCTAGACACTGCGTTGGCAATAGCAGCTGGGGCACCCATTATGGGACCTTCTCCACCTCCGTACGCACCAGAAGGAATGTAAGGGGAAGGAGTTTCGAAGTGGATATATTGGATGTCAGTATCGACGAGGTCCCCTAACGTGAGTGACTCATAGGAATCAAAAGTGGTAACCAAGGGATTCCCCCTCTCGTCGTATTTCAGCTCCTCGTACAGAGCCAAGTTAATCCCGTGGATTATACTCCCCGTCATAATACCCTCCAGAATGTCCTTTTCCAGGATTTTGCCTATATCATGTGAGACAACGTATTTGACCACCTTAACTTGACCGTCAATGATCTTAACTACAGCGAGGTGTGCGTTTATCCCATAAGCCAGAGCCGAATTAATTCTATCCCCGTCGACCGGTTTTAAAAGCGGTGAATAAAAATAACCAGTTGAGACAAGAGGAAAGCCGACGTTAAACGCCGAAGGGTTCCAGTGATAAGCTGATACCAACCTCCTGACGTCTACGGACTTCTTCGGGTTTTTAACGTCTAAAAATTGTCCGTTCTGAAATGCTACTTCTTCAGCCTCTAGGTACTTTTTAGCTAAGGTAATTAGCTTTTTCTTCATATCCTCGATAGCGAGAATTAACGCACTTATGATTACCGGAGCAAACCTACTGGAATAACTACCACTAGCCAAGTTCCACGGCTGATCTGTGTCAACTTGGTTAGTCACTGACACTTCATTAGGCTTCAACCCTAACTCCTTACAAACGATATCAACTATAGTTGTCTCGTGTCCGAGTCCTTCATTCGTACCATTTACGAACACAGACAGAGTCCCGTCAGGGTTGAAGCTTAAGGTGAGGTAGTCTGCCGAAGCTGAGTGCGGATTCCTCCTATTGTTTAATGCCAGATCCACGTAGGCTAAGTTAGTAACAGAGGGTTCAACAAAGACAGCTAAACCTACTCCTACATCCTTTTGTCCCTTCCACCTCTCGTATTCCTCCCTTATTGCATTAACAACCCTTAGGTAATCTTGTTTCGGGTAAAGACCTCCTCCGGGCGTCTCATAAAACTCTATACCGTTTATAACTCTATCAAAACGGGTTATAAGGTTCTTAATCCTTAATTCTAACGGGTCTATACCCAATTCGTCAGCTAGGTGATCGATCGCAGTTTCTAGAGCGAAGAAGAATGGTGGTGCTCCGTAGCCTCTATTAAGACCTGTAGGGCTCTTGTTAGTGACTACTACTCTATACCAACCTGAGATGTTCTTTACATCATAAGCACCGTTTAGACACCCTTGAACCCTAAATAGAGCTCCGGGCTCAGGCGGTCTTACGTAAGCTCCAACGTCTTCTACAAAGTTATACCTTATCCCTAGAATCTTTCCGCTTTTAGTAGCCGCTATTTCGACCTCTCCTTTTCTTTCAGATCCAGCGGAACTCGCGATAAAGTGTTCGGTTCTACTTTCCGCCCATCTCACTGGTGCTTTCACGATCTTAGAGGCAGCAGCTGCCAAGGTTATATAAGGGTAAATTTCATATTTAATACCAAAACTACCCCCTATGTCCTTAGGGGTCTTCATCTTCAGCTTAGTTATAGGTATGTTCAACGCCTTGGTAATAAAATAGGCTTGGAGCATTGGACCCTGAATGTTCGCCCACACTCTTAGTTCTTCCTCAAAGTGAACGAGGACTCCGTACGGCTCGAGAGGTAATGCCGAATGTCGTGAGAATTTAAACGGGTGTGTGATTACCACTTCAGCCTTAGAAAACGCATCCTGATCCCCAAAAGAGAACACTTTGTCCATCACAACGTTGGTACCGATCTCCTCGTGAACCAGAGAGTTCCCTTTAAGTGCATCATCGATAGTTACTACCGGCGTTAACTCCTCAAAGTCTACTTGAACGTAATCAAGTAAGTCTATTGCTTTATAGTAGTCCTTTGCGAGGACTAGGACTAAAGGCTCTCCTACGTACTTCACCTTCCTCCTCGCAAAGGGGAAATACTCGATTTTTTTATCGACAGTATTAGGAAAGGGATTTATAATCACTTTGGAAAGGTCTTCCGGAGTTAGGGCGATTCCTCCGTGGGAGAAGACATCCTTGACGTCTATTCTCTTGATTATACCGTGAGCTATAGGACTCCTGAAAATGACCATTTGGAGAGTCCCCAGGAAGTCCGGAATGTCATTGATATACAACCCCTCTCCGTTTACTGCTCTTTCTCCTTCGATATACATAAAATATACATTGTATTGAAACTTAATAAAATTATTAAAGGTAGTTGACTTTTGTGAGGTACAAATCTGTGGAGAGTAAATAGTATGAGAAAAATATGGATAAAACCTTAATATCTAAAAGAGTGGACTTTGATATCATGAGCTCAGGAGGAGAAAAGGGCTTTAAATCAGATGAGAAGGTCGATAAGTGGAGTGTAGTGGTATTTCTTGTAGAGGTATTACTACTTATAGGGATTGTAGGGTCGCTAATTGGGATCTTTCCGGTACTCGCTCACACGTAGGAGACCGTCTGAAAGCCCTTAATGTTAAAAATGAGATATTCTAGAGCCAAACCGTGATTATAAACAATTAATTTCGTACATTTAAAAATTCTTAGTTGGAATTTTTGAACTTCCAATTATCTATTTAAGGTATGGGATTAAATATCAGATATGCCATTATCTCCAGTCGTTGAGTTACACGACGTCAAGAAAGTCTATTACGGAAAAGTGCCGGTCGTTGCATTAAAAGGCGTAACTTTGACCGTATACGAAAGGGAAATAGTTTCCATTCAAGGGCCCTCTGGTTCAGGTAAAACAACACTCCTCACAATTATCGGTACTTTGAGTAAACCAACTGAAGGGGAGGTCCTAATTTACGGTAAGGACGTGACTAAACTTCCCGATAAGAAAATAGCTAAGGTGAGGAACAAATACATAGGCTTTGTCTTTCAAAACTACAACCTGATAGACAGACTTTCTGCGTTAGAGAACATAGAACTGCCTCTTATCGCAAGAGGAGTGTCAAGCTCTGAAAGGAGAAAGATCGCGCTAGATATCCTTGATAGGCTGGGTCTGAAATACCTTGCTAAGAAAAAGCCTAGCGAAATGTCTAGTGGACAACAACAGATAATCGCAATAGTCAGAGCATTAGCTCAAAATCCCAAAATACTTCTTGCCGACGAACCTACCGCAAATCTAGATACGGCCTCTAGCAAGGTTGTCATGGACACGTTCTTAAGGGCGAATAAAGAGTTCAGTACTACGGTTATTATCGTCACTCATGAACCTGACATAGCGGCTTACGGGCAGAGGAAAATTCACATGAGAGACGGTCAAATAGAGAAAATAGACTAGGTGAGATCAATGTATAGAAAAGCAATAATGTTAATCCTCTTAACTCTAATACTTTTCTCTACTTCATTTGATACCGTTTACCACGGAACAATATCTTCTGCCCCTTACGGTGTTTTTCCGCCTATTGTTGCTATAGAATGGGGCTCTTTAGTACAGCCTCAGAACGTAACCCCTGGGGACTTTAACGTGCCGTTATATGTCGTGATAAAGGCCGATGTTATAGGAGCGTCTTTATTATCAACTACATATCAACCTTTTGGTCAGATCTCAACACCTATAAACGGTTATATACTTTCAGCTAATAAGACGCAATCTACAATCGTGTTCTTCGTAAACGTACCTCTCAACGTTTCCTCAGGCTTATACAAAGTGTTCTTATCCATAAACTACACATATGACAGCGGTATATTCGAAGCCACAACTCAAATACCTATTTACATATCCTCAGTGATTTATCCTAAGGTTATATTTCAATGGGGTAACGGTGAATTTACATCACCCGGACAAGGAATATCGCCTCTTACAGTAACGGTAGAAAACCCTAGCAATAAAGTGGTAAGTAACGTTATCATCTCGGCAGAATTACCTAACGGAATTTACAGCCTGACTGGATCGAGAATTATAAACTTTACAGTCCCAGCAGTTCAACCGTATTCGGCTGTAAGTGTAACACAATATGTAAACGTGACCTCCGAAATATCTCCGGGTTCATACTATGTCAATTACACACTAACTTTTACCGATGATTTAGGAGGAGTCCACACGGCAACATATAATAACGGAACCCTAGTCCTATTCCCCAAGGAGCCACTCATTGTCAAAAGCGACCCTATCTCCTTACAAGCTGGACAAATATCTACCTTCATTATATACCTTAACTCTACCGGTGCACTACTTACGTCTTTTAGTGTAAATTCCCAAAGTGTAATGACTGTTAGGTATAACGTAACGACTCCTATAACTTTTTCGGGGGTTTTACCCATTTCTATAAGCGTTTACGTGCCTTACGGCACCACCCCAGGGATCTACCAGTTCACTATAACTGGGACTTATATTTACGGAGGAACACAGTATTCCTTCACCATACCTGACTACGTGGAGGTGGGAATCAATAGGACTGGGCCCGAAGTAGTAAGCTTAGAGTGGGTCTCATACCCATATCCTGGGAGCAGTTCACAAGCAGAGTTAACGGTGTTTAACCCCTTACCTTACTCAGTCTACTCCGTGAATATCTCAACCCATTCTGTTGAGACCGGACAGCCCTATTATGTGATCCAAGAGATCCCTCCCTATGGAAGTGTCCAAATCCCCATTTCTTTACTTGTACCGGACAACGCGTCTTCATTAGTATGCCTTTATTTTAATATCAATTACTACTCCGAGTACGGTGGATTCGCCTCTTCCAGCAAAATAATAATCCCGGTTTACTCTAAGCCTCTAATTAGCTTGTCATTAGTCCCATCTACAGTAGTTCAGGGTCAGCAGTCAGAAGTATTACTCGAAATAAGAAACTTAGTTAACCAGAGCCTATTTGACCTCCACGTAAACGTAGTATTCAGCGATATCCAAGTGGTAGGAGCTACGAATGCTACGATATACCAACTTAATCCTTCTTACACCGGGTCAATACCTTACAGCATTTACGTCCCCTCTTACCTCTCTCCAGGGGTTTATCCTGTGCAGGTTACAATATCTTACTACTACTCGGGAATACAGAACACGCAAGTGTTCACACTACCCTTAGTAGTTACTAGTGCACAGAACGGAATCAACGTCTACATCTCTCCTTCTACCTTATATTACCAAGTTAGCCAGAATCTGACTATAACGCTGTTTAACAGTGATAACTACACTGTCACCAATATCTTTTTAAAGATATTTACTAACTCCCAACTACTATCGCTTTCCCAGACCCAGTTCGAGATCAACGCTATACCTCCCCACTACAATTACACGATCACCGTCCACACGTTCTCACCAATATCGGCTACAGAAACTTTACCGCTTTCACTGAGCTTACAATACCAGACACCCGATGGTTTCGTGAGTTATAACGAAAACTTGTCATTATTGATTACTGGACTCATCTCGATCCAAATAATCCAACCATCAATTACTGAGGTAAACGGTTCTTACATCTTCCAAGCCACTTTGCTAAACGATGGAAACACGCAAGCTAACAACGTTATCATATACTACCCCGGAGGAAGCACTTATATCGGTCAATTACCAACAGCATCACCTCTTCCTATATCGGTGACCTTACCCTCCAACTCTTCGCGTATTCCTATCGTCATTTCCTACCAGACACCTACTTACCAGACCGTTAACATGACGTACACTTACAACGGTCCCATCACAGTGTTACAAACAACATCTACTACTACATCACCTCACAACTTGTTTGGTAGTGCATTGTTGTTCGGGATTTCAGTAATAGTAGTGGTGGTCATAATTTACTTATTACTAAAGAGGAGGAAGAAGGCTAATGAAGACATTTGACGTTATAAAGTTCTCATTTAACGCGCTGTTAGAGAGGAAAACTAGGGCAATTTTAGTAATTCTGGGCATAATGGTAGGCCCGTTAATAGTTGTTTCACTCGTGGCTACGATTCAAGGGTTCGACATAGGTCTGAACCAACAGTTAACTAACTTCTTCTCGCCCTTAAACATATACTTAGCACCGAAGAGTCAAGGAACCTTAAACCAATATGTCATTGATGGAGTCTCCCACTTACCGGGAGTAAAAGCAGTTGTACCGTACTATCTCATACCGGCATACATAGATACTCCTAAGGGGCTAGAGGCTACAGTAGTTTTCTCAATGGATATCTCCGATATTAATTTAGTAATGCCCGGTCTAAAGCTTCAAAGCGGTTCATTACCCTCGCCTAACTCTTTTGACGAATTAGACGTGGGCTATTATATCGCAAACCCCCAATATTCTGGTCAGCCTACTTATCACACTGGACAGATTATGGTGGTTTACCTGATTAACCCTGAAGGAGAGAGGATAAGTAAGACATTTGTAGTCATAGGCCAGTTGGCACAAATAGCTTCTTTCGGAGGGGCTAACTTTAACCAAGCATTATATGCCCCTTTCTCTCTCGGACAGTCTATTTGTGGGACAAATTATGCGGGGGCTATAGTAGTAGCATCATCTCCGAGTGAAGTTGAAGGGTTGGCAAATATCATTAAAGAAAAGTACGGTAATTACGTTCAGGTCACTTCGAGTCAGCAAATACTTAACCTAGTTAATGAAGAAATCTCTTCCTTTGAGGCTCTACTAGTAGTTGCAGGTGTAGCGTCGTTTGTAGTAGCGTTTTTCACAGTCTTAGCTACTATGATTACTTCTGTTGTGGAGAGGACTAGGGAAATAGGACTTTTAATGTCTTTGGGATTTGAAAGGAGACAAGTAATGCTAATGTTCTTATCAGAGGCAACAATAATGGGAATAATAGGAGGTGGAATAGGAACCATAGGAGGATACTTCAGTTCCTTCCTATTGGCGTCAATTGCGTCGAACTCGTTTGAAGGAAGAGGTGGAGCCTTTAACGTTGTTCCCTCGATCTCAGTAGAACAGTTAGTATTTATTTTCTTGACTATTATTGCGATTACCACTGTTGCTGGGTTGATTCCTGCGTATAGAGCGTCAAAAATAGAACCAGCAAAAGCATTAAGATATGAGGTATAGGGTGGGGTCATGAAAAGCATAGATATAGTCAAGTTAGCTTATAGAGCTCTTTTCGAGAGAAAAACTAGAGCTATCCTGACTATTTTGGGAATAGTAGTTGGACCTCTCATCATTACTACTATAACAGCGTCTGTTCAAGGGTTGAGCCAGTCCGCAATAAACCTTATTCTAAGAGATGTTTCTCCTGAGGCGATATTCGTTACCCCCCTCAACGGTTACTTATCATCTTATACGATCACACAACTCTCCCACTTAGATGGGGTAGCTTACGTAGTCCCGTTTTACACGATACCCGTAACGATCTATACTTCCAAAGGAGAGATTAGTACTACGATTTTGTCGGTTAACATCTATGACTTGCAAAAAGTCTTACCGGGGATTAGCATTTCAAGCGGGACAGCCCCTTCAGCTCAAAGTTATAATCAAGTCGCTATAGGTTACGATCTTCAGAATCCTCCTTCTCCTAACCAACCATCTCTACATGTAGGTCAGGAGATATCTGTGAGCGTAGTATTACCTAACGGTGGCCAAAAAACGGAGACTTTACTGGTGACGGGAGGGCTGAGCGATTTTGACATTAATCTAGGGACTATTATTATTAACCAAGCACTGATTATGTCTTATTCAATAGGCGAAGAGATATATGGGACAAAATATTCAGGAGCTATAGTTTTAGCTTCCTCACTACAAGATGTAAGTAAAGTGGTATCAGAGATCCATCAGTATTTGGGCTCTTATGTAAGTGTGAACTCAGCGCAAGACATAGTATCCTTTATAAACCAACAAGTAGTGTCCTTTAACCTACTACTACTTATAGTCAGCTCTGCGTCTTTTATAGTAGCTTTCATAAGTGTACTAACTACTATGATTACTTCTGTTGTGGAGAGGACTAGGGAAATAGGACTTTTAATGTCTTTGGGATTTGAAAGGAGACAAGTAATGCTAATGTTCCTATCAGAGACAACAATAATGGGAATAATAGGAGGTGGAATAGGAACCATAGGAGGATACTTCAGCTCTTATGGCTTTCTCGACTTCCTTCTCAGTTCACCCCTCTTCAAGAATTTGCATGCCGAGCCAATATTTACCATTACCCAAGCTATAACCCTTTTCTTATTTATAGTTCTCATTTCCACTTTTGCTGGGCTGATTCCTGCGTATAGAGCGTCAAAAATAGAACCAGCAAAAGCACTAAGATATGAGGTTTAGACTTTTTAATAGCAAATTACGTGCGAACTCCCCTAGCTTGTTGTTTACCTAGTATTTTGATCTTCAAGGAAAAATTTACTGTTCAGTAAATAGTATCGTCACATAAACAAATTATATTATAACACACAGAGTTTTATCAGGTGATCAAATGAAATTAATTGAAATCACTAAAGATGAAATTAAGGGTAAGATTGGCCTAATGCCTTTAGGAAGCATAGAACAACACGGGCCCCATTTACCAATGGGAACAGATGGAATTGTAGTTGAATGGATAGCTCAAAAAGTTGAAGAGAGATTTAGAGATGAAGTACTTCTCTATCCTACCTTATACTACGGTTGTTCTAAAGAACATTACGGGTTCCCCTTCCTCTCAGTGGGTTATTTGAACATGATAAACTTCTTACTAGATATTGTTAATAGCTCAAAAAACGCGGGAATTTCCTCTCTTATAATCGTTAATGGTCACGGAGGAAATGAGTCCGTATTAGACATAATCAGAAGAGAAGTTAATATGAGTAATGATAACTGTTTTAAACTCCACATATTCTCTATAGTGGGGAGAGATAGAGATCTCTTTCCAAACATTATAGACATGCACGCTGGCTCAGTAGAGACTTCCAGAATATATGCAATTAATAGGCGACTGGTAAGAGAGGACAAGCTAAAAGAGGTAGACGACTTCACTATAAAAGATGGAGTATTTAAGATGATACCCACTAGCGAGGCAAACAAATACGGGATTATTAATGTTGGTGGCAGGGTGGAGATTGATGAAGAAAAGGGGAGAATGTCGCTAGAGAGTTCTGTTAAAGATCTCTCAGACTTAGTACGAAAAGTCCTTGAGCAAATAAAGAACTGTGGTAACAATGCTTAAATTCAAAAAGAGATAAAGTCAATCTTAGAATGACAGAGTTTGAACGATATTAATAAGATAGCGCTTATAGGAGCATTTAGAGCCCTAGGCGGTTCGTTAGTCTGGCCTTTTATAGGGTATGCACTCTATTCAGTTTACAAATTACCGCTCACATTTGTATCGATTTTCTATCTCTTACAAGGTATCTTAGGTTTAATAGCGTACTATATTGGTGGGATCCTTACAGACAGTTTGGGAAGAAGAAAGAGTATGACCATAGCGATAGTACTCTCCTCAATTTCGCTTCTTCTGGCCTCTCAAATATCTCTCCCAGTTTTAGTCTCATCTCTCATTCTAGCACAAACTTTTTTCAACGATATATACTTCGTCTCTTCTACATCGATCGTCGGCGATATGTTTGAAGATAAACTCGACAGTTTGATCAGAGCGTTCAGCAGACAGAGGGTTGGGATCAACGCCGGTTGGGCTGTTGGACCCCTCATTGGTGGTTATATTTTTCAAGTACTTGGCTTTAATAAACTCCTATTCATTGCATCAATTATAGCCTTAGTACCCTTATATTTCGTGAGGATGCTACCAGACTTTAAAGGAGGTGTTGAAGTGTCATTTAAAGTCTCAAGAACACTATTAACGTTTCTTGTCCCTACTGCACTAATATTCATGCTAATGAGTCAATTGGGCTTTGGTTTAATCACTTATTATACAACAATCCCTCATTTCTCAGTACTTCAAGTGAGTTTGCTCTTCATGGTAAACGGCTTAATGATAGTAGTGCTTCAGGACTATATAGGAAAATTGATAACAGACGTCAAAAAATACTTGCCGTTAGGGTGTCTTATTTACGGGGTTTCATACTTCTCGATAGCTTTTATAACAGACTACGTAGAAGCTGTGGTAGACATAATATTCATAACCTTAGCTGAAATCATAGTCTCCCCTCTAGTCCAAGCTGTAGCAACATCATTAACCGAGAGGAGACAGAGGGGAAAACAAATAGGGGTTTTCGGTATATTTACTTCCTTAGGAAGAGTTCTGGGCTCTTCTCTCACCAGTTACTTAATGACGTTCTTTCTTTACTCTCCCGTCATTTTGTGGGGGTTGATTAGCTCACTAGGATTTATTTCAGCCCTACTCTTCTTCCTCTCATTAAGATCATTCAAACCAGCTCAGAGTCAAATACGCTGAATTTTTTACCAACTCAACTACATTTAACATTTCGTTCTTAGTTAGCCCCTCCATGAATACTATTTTGGCTATTTGAACCGACTTCGGTGTTTCGGCATCAGGTGGGATGAGGAAAAACTCTACGTTCATCCTCATTAAGTCTTTTTTAATGTTCTTGAGGAGTGACTGATCCTTCTTAAGTTTTGCAGAATCGAAGTCAACAACAGTAGTTACTATATAATACGTAGAGTTAGGATTAGTTCTAATAACTGAAACCTTTACTCCTTCACCTACTGGGGGAGAAATGACGATGTGAAAGTAAAAATTACCGCTGGTTACCTTCTCAACTTTCATTCCTAGTTCCACGAACCAGTCAAAAATTTGGGAATCGGATACCATCACGTACACCTCAACGCTGAATCTCCCATTGAAGAATCGACTTTATGTTGTGCCGTACTCTCTGCTATACTCTTAACTGTCTTAATTACACTGTCGGGCTGAAGGTTTGAGGGGAACATGAAAGCCTCTCCTTTCCTATTTAACCAGTGGGCTTTCATATTTAAAGACTTGGCAACCAATATGTCGTATGGGTTCGAGGATACTAACATTATTGAAGGTAGGGGCGAATTAACCCTCTTGCCTACGTATTCGAAGAACTCCTTTGAAGGCTTGTACCTCTTTACGTCATCAGCTGATATTACGTCTTGGATAAAAACGTCCAAATTGTTCCTCACAAGTATTTGCTTCACTAACATTTTGTCTAAGTTTGTGACCACGTATAGCCTCGCCCTATAACTCAACTCCTCAAGAAATAAAGCGTCCTCATACATAGGCGATCTAAGTATCTTCTCCCTCCATTCTTTATGAAGTGAATCTAATATGGCGGAATAACTCACGTATACTCTAGCTAGAGAGTACGCATTCAACACGTGTTGGGTTTCCTTTAAAACCGAGTAAAGTTTTTCATCGCTTACCTTGATCAAGTTTTCGGTTACATTAAACAAGATTACGTACATTTACAACACCTTCTTTTTACCAGTGGCATTTAGATAACTCTCTAACCACATCTTAGTTAACTCCTTCTGTTTACATTCATTACATACATCCGTATATTGAGCTGTGCCAGGGTAACCGTATTGAATTAATAGGCTATCTACCTTCCCCTTTATCTTTACAGTACCTATAGGCTTCCCGCAGTACCTGCACTTGGTCACCTTAGCCTGGTTTACTCTAACTTTTTGTAATTCCTTGAACTTAGCCAGTCTCTCTACTTTTATGGCGTTCTCAGGACAGTTCTTTACACACCTCTGAGAACCTATACAATACGGTATGTTGTAGTCTAGTGTCGTGAGGTCGTTCACTGTTTTCATATCTGGGACTAGCATCTGGCAAGCCCTAACACATACCCCACAAAGTACACATTTATCAGGATTTACCTCCACGAAATATACACCCGGGACTTCTACCTCAGGGTTAACTTTTACCTTCTTGTCCATTTCCTCCAAAGCCCACAAGTAAAGCGACCGCCTTCTGTAACGGGTTAATGCGACACCCTCAGGGATTTCAGACTTAGGTAGCTTATTTTCCACTAGGGGTATTTTATCACCGTGCTTAACCTTCACAATCTTCAACTCAGTCCCGGGGAAGACGTCCGGTATTTCCTCAACTCTCTTCTTAGCAATGTCGTCTTTAGGATCGTACAAAATGACTGGTATTAGACCTGCTGCAAATGTAGCAAATACAAACGAATCATGGACTGAAGCCACGTTAGGTACAAGAAGAGGGAAAAGACCTTCCTCCAGACTCACGGTTTTGTCCGAAGTGAAGACTAACCCTAACGATTTTCCCTCGGCATTATAATTACGCACTATTTCGTTCACAAAGGATATAAACTGCTCCGTGGTAAGGGAAGGCATTTCTAAGTAGCCCAAGTACCCTTTCGAAGTACAATAACCACAGCCTGTACAGTCTTGGGGTGAAGTAATTGTCACACCTTCAACAGCTTTCGCGATCAGACCTTTAGGACAAGACTGAATCAAAGTGTTTATCTCCCTTTCAAAGGTTAAAGCGTCGAACAGTACCGGATACACTTTGTATTCGTAAAGCCTAAACTTAATAAGGGAACGTCTTGTTACAGTAGTAGTTTTTACTGGCTGTAATCTGTAAACGAAGTCTTGTTTAGAGAGTTTCCTCACATACGCCTTTAGTAACGCCTTATTGTAAGACGGGCTCTTTCCGATAAACCAAGAGAGGGGTAAGACCTCGACAGCTAAGGGACTTATACCCAGTTTTTCGTCAACTGATGAGACAAAGTTCTGTTCGTCCTTTTCAGATACAACAAGAAGTCCTTGAAGCTCGTTGGATTTAACATCCTCTGCCAGATATTCTCCGAACTCTGCAACGTAAGGTATATTTGTCTCTTTGTATATATCAACGAGAAGTTGATCGCCTAATTTCTCCCTGGCTGTCTTAGTAACTATGAGACCTATCCTCAATTTCCTTCCCCTATGAGATATTCTTTCTCGGCTTCTAACCACTTTCTTAATTCCTCGCAAACAACCTTGTATATATCAGCCCTCTTGTCGTTTATGACGTCATTTATCCAGTCTGGTATCCAGCTGTATATATGAGTAGTAAAGAAGTTCCTTTGATCTGCTTTATTCTTGTAGAGGTCTCCTCCCTTCTGGAGGATCTCTATTTCCTCTTTTATTAGCACACTCATAAACGCGAGGATCGTAACTATGTTATCAGGCTCCGGTTGGAACTCGCCTAACATATAGTTGAGCCTAATATTCCTCGAACGCAAGAACCTCAACATATCACTGTATCTAAAAGTAGCTACTTTTTCTCCCATCAAAGAGAAAAATCTCTTACTCTCCACAGGTGTCAAAGGTTTTATTCCCAGACCGGTAAGGAACAGAGTTGAATATTCAATAAGTAAATCCGACTTATTGGAATTGAATATCTTGTCCTTTATACGTTCAACGTCTACTATGCTCTTATCTATTCCTAAGGAGGAAATTTTCTCAAGTTTTTCCTTCATTTTATTATAATCCTCATCATAAAAATTGTAATAAAAAAGTGTGGAGAAGAGATCATAAACCAAAAATCTTAATGAAGCTTGATCAAGCGTGGAAAGAGACATAAAAAACACCTTTAACTTGAGGAGTTAGACGAGGAGGAAGAAGACTGGTTTTGTTCTGTATAAGTAGAGTTATTACCTTGCGCCCCGAGAATTACGACTCCGTTAGACGTCCAGACATCGTAATATTCTGACTCGCTTAATAGCTCTACATCGTTGTCTGCTGCATACTCGCTACGCCAAGGTAGATATCCGCTTGCTGGATTAGCACCGGTCTCTGGACCTAGTACAAATCCTCCTTTATCTATAAACAGAATATTACCGGGGTCTGTAGGATCTAATCTATCCGCCCATATTCTTGCCTGAACCATACATCCGTGAATACATGCTGGAATCCTCTCTTCTGGAGGCAGTGTTGGATCGTAAATTCTGTCAAAACAGTGAGTACACTTCTTTGTTACTCCTTCAATATAGTCAAAGAATCTGTTACCATAAGGACATGCATAAATACAGTACTTAGTTCCAATACATTCTGTGTAGTCTACTAAGACTATACCATCTTCAACTCTCTTGAACGTAGCACCTACTGGACATACTGGTACACAAGGTGCATCCATACAGTGGAAACAGTTGATTGGAATGTTGTATACTTTCGTTTGCGGGTAATTACCTACTTCTACATACATTACTCTAAGCCAGAACATCACGTCAAGATCTCCATAAGGATTAAGGTCAGGAAGGGGTCCAAACATTCCCGAAGTATTCCACTCTTTACAAGACATTTGGCAACCGGCACAACCAAAGCACTTATTTAGATCTGTTATTATTGCATAGTTTTTCTTATTACTATATGGTATTCTGTGTTCTACTCCACCTTGTTTTATATCTAGAGTGATTTGGGGGGTTTGGTTAGACGACATTTGATTAGAGGACATGACCTTTACACCTCACACGGGAATTGAGAAAGAAAAAAGGGAGATCAACTTAGCGGTTCACCCGCAAAACCATATCTTATCTTATAATTACCTAACTGGTAGTTGTTCTGAGCTAATGAATAAGGTGCTACGAAGCTCCATATGGAAGTGTTCTGCATATTATTGGCGTCAAATCTTAAGTGTGGGACATCTACGGGCTGGGCGAAAGGTGCTCCGTTGCTGGCACCGGATATACTTATTTGTCCACCCATCTGGTTCATTATCACTGTAAGTATGTCTTGATTGGAAAAGTCTTGACCCATGTATATGAACTTGTTCGCGGTAACCTGAACCCTATTAGCCCCGCTAGCAACTCCAACTATCTTGATCCTGCTGTCGGCCCACGAAGTCTGCCCTGTTATCGGGTCTAAGTACATTATTGGGTAGGTCTTATCTGTCTGAGGAGATAGCTTTCCTCCTCTTGAAGCGGGCATGTAAAGTATGTTTGCCCAGTTGTGTAACACACTGTATTTAACTTGTGGAGAGTCGGGTGTCATTCCTCTGAAACCTGGTAGGGCTTGTGCCGACACTATTACCCACGCTGCTCCGGGTCTGGTCGCGTTGTCCAGAAAGGCTATAGCGGTGATTGTAGTCCTTAAACCTCCAGACCAAGGCTCGTTCACAGCCTCAAATTGAACAAAATCTCCGGATTTAATGCCCATGCTCTGGACATAGGGATCTGCTGAGCTCAACATCACCGGTGTATAAGGCACTGTCGCCATAAGCCACGGTACGTTGAAAGACCAACTATGATATGTCCTATCATGTCTCCTAACGAAGAATGTTAACGGATACTCGCTCAGGTTTATCCCGTCAGGGGTTATTTCGGAGTTCCAAGCTGGTGGTGGGGAATAGCCTCCGAAAGGCTTGTGGTAGTCCAATATGTTCTTAGCTAAAGCTTGTCCGTAAGAGTCGTTGGGCAAGACACTCTTTACTAGGAACTGCTGGTTCCCGGTTAGTTTGTAATAGTAGTAATACGCTGCGTTATATCCGGTCCACTTACCTGCCGCAGCAAGCCTGAACTTCTGTAAGTATTCGAGATATATCTTGTGGATCCACGGTAAGCCTATCCCTCCGTATCCACCAGGCATATACTTGCCCCAACCGAGGAAGTAGAACATGTTTACGTTTCTCATATATCTAATTGAAGGCGGTAAGACGTAGACAGCTCCGCCCTTGCCTACCTTGACATAGCCAGGGTTGATCTCGTCTATTGTCATCATGCCCGGAGCGTAAGTGTTTATTATGTCCTCAAGCATCTTTTGAAGACCGGGCTGGAATTGTACTGGAATTCTGAAGTAGTGCTCTATACCTGCAGATCTCTGGCTTGCCGATATCTTGTAAGTAGTAGCTGTGGAGAAAGTCTGTCCTTGAGGTACATTATTTAAAATTTGATTGATTACGTCTTGCTGGTTAGCACCAGCTGGCACAAACGAAGCGTATAACTTCAACTGCTGCGGGTTAGGGATTGGTTCTCCTTCCTCATTAGCCAGTATGTACTGGAAGTTGTTACCGTATCCAGCTATCAAAGTCCCGGTCTCTAATATATACATCCCAGTAGATATCATACCGGGCTGTCCTTGTTGAAGTATTGTAGTTCCAGTCTCAGGATCGTGTATAGTTACCGGGCTTATCAATGGTAAGCCAGTAACTGGGTCTTGTGTAGTGTAGTGAGGACAATTCGTCGGATCTATAGTATCACCTTGTTTCGGATAAATCCTCAATATCCAAGCTAAAGTCAACATAAAGTCTCCGTTGGACAGTACTGGATACATCGCCGGTAAGACTGGCCAGTTGAGAGAATCTGAAGGTCCTTGAGGTAAACTTGTAGGCCTATCGTGGATGGAGTGGAAACCGTATATTTCTAGGAATGACAAATCAGGTATAATAAGATCTACTACGTTGTTTGTCTCTTGCATAAATAGATCAATACTTATGTTAAACGGAACAATGTAGTTACCGTTCTGGTCCTTCTCGGTCACTTTTTGTAAAACGTCAGTTAATGCGTAAGCGTTATTCCAATATGGAGTTGTTATGTACCACATTAGAGCTTCTGTTTTATATGGGACTACCATATTGGGGTACTTGTTCATCAAGTAAGCGGTGATAACGACTGCTGAATAAGACCTTTGAGTCGTTAGAGGTAACTCCCAGCTATATGCTCTATCTACTAGGAAGGGTCTTCCGTTCTTATATATAACTAGATCGTCAGGACCGTCTGGGAAGCCGTAAGGACCGGCTCCAACAATTTTTACGCTCTTAATGTCCACAGTACCATCGTTATATATGTATTCCGTTTTTAGGAAACCTGCTCTCGTCTTGGGGTTGTTTAGGGTCATTCCACTAGTTGCACTTGCAATATCTGGATCAATTGTAGGTGTGTTTGCCAGAGGATGAGGAGGAACTGCAACTCCGGGAGAGTAGTGGGGAAGGGGATACTTGTAAAGGTCGGCTCCAGGATTATCCCACGCTCCTACCATTAATACCAGATAATACATCGCTGCAGCGCTCATGAACCCGTTGGCGTGAGCGGAAATACCTCTCATGAAGTATATTGATACCGGCCTACCAACAACGTTGTCATGGAACCTACCTAGATAGTCTATCCATTTCACAGGCTCATAAATTGCCTTCTGGAAGGCGGTCGTTGCTATCTCATTTGCAATTCTCACCACAGTATTATGAGGTATACCAGTAACCTCAGCTACATTTAACACACCGTATTGTGGGGATTGCCCGCTGGGAGTATACGGGTCGTAATTCAGTAATTCAGCCCTTAATAACTCGAAAGCTGTAGTTACTGTTAGGTTAATAGTCTCACTGGAGCCTAAAGCCTTCGGGACTGTTACTTGAATAGCCGGGACTTTGACTGTTTGCCCATTCTTTAATTTATAAGGTACTTGTACGATCTGTGACTGCTTCTGCTGAGGTAACTCGTCTAAAGTTAATATAGGCATAACACCACTCTGCCACGGTGTATCAACGTAAGAGTAAACGTTCCCATCAGAGCCCATTATTGCCTCTAGCCATGGGTGTGAACTCGCGTATTGCTGGTTCTGTACGGGCATTCTTAAGTGTAATCCTACATTATTACCTGCGGTAGGATCAGTTGGGTCTAGACTGTCACCATTCTGCGGGTTAGGATTTACTATCACTAACCACGACAAGTTAGTGTAATATCTCAAGAATTCCTCATCTATGTGAGGGAATACAGCTGTGGAAGGAATGTCTCCTAATTGAGGTAATTGTACAACTTGTCCACTTGGCGTTACAGTCTGCATTATGAGCTGACCGGAAGAGGGATCATAGGCTGGTGATACCGGCTGTAAGGTCTGCGGGTTAAGGACATTTGAACCTTTGCTCGCCTTATATACGTAGTAGTGAAAGTCAACCAAAACTCTTATCCAACCCATAGCTAAGGCTCCGTCTGTTGCAGGGTTTATGAACAGATGCTCATCCGAAACTGAGTAGAAGCCAAATCTTTCAGGGGCAATAGTTACTACCTTCCCGCCGTTCTCCCTGATCCTTGCGATAATCCTCCTCATCCAGTTAGGGAAATGGTCCCCCGCGAGACCAGCTAAGATAAAGTACTGGGCTCTTTCCTCATCAGGACCTGCATATTCCCATACTGGCGCACCCGTAACATATACTCCTGCTGTATACACGTTCATTGAACAGAATCCACCGTGTGCACCTGCATTAGCTGTACCGAAATTACCGGCGAAGAAACCTGCATCGATACCGGGTGTTAATTGGTCTCTTCCTTGGAAATATACTAAAGCATGAGGATTAGTCTCCCTTATAGCTTTAAGCCCGGGGAAGTTGCCTACACCTAGTTGTTGTGGATTCAACCCTATTTTGCTCCAACTCTGTGCGTTAGCTCCATTTACTATAATGTCTATTGCAGTATCATAATCGATTGCCATCCATTTTCCTGATCCTCTATCGCCAGCTCTTATTAGTGGGAACCTCAACCTAGCGGGAGCGAAATAATAATAGACGTCTGAAGCCCCCCTCGGACAAACTCCTCCATCATTTATGTGCCAACCGATAGTCCCAGTAACGAATCTCGGGAAGCCCATAGGAGTCCTGACTATCTCTATCGAGCACCTTCCTAAGCACTGGAAACAGTTCCCGTATACGACCTCGTCAGAGGGATAGTTAAGGGTGTAATGATAGCCTTCTTCTTGAGAGTTGAATAATTTACTGGCTATCGACCCTGAGTTGAGAATTATCGCAGTTGTAGCTGCAGTTATACCGCTTATTTTGAGAAAGTCCCTCCTCGTTAGCTTTAAATTGCTCATTTCTCTCAAAACCTAGTTAATTTACCTCATTATATATAGTTTCACTTCACTTTATTAATATAACTGGTTAGAAATATTTTATGACAAAAGATCCTCTAATTGACCCCTAACACTCGAGTCTAGAGATACAGCTTTTTCAGCTATTGCTTTCGCACCTGATAGGTCTCCCAACGCTTTAAGAATTCTGGCTTTTAGGGCTAAATATTGTGGGCTGTTCTGAGATAACCCCAAGGCTTTGTCGATAAACATTAACGCGTCCTGATTTAGCGATAATACGTGATAACATAAAGCTACATGATAAGCATAATCCGGGTTATTAGGGTCTAGTCTCAAGGCTGTCTTATACTCAGAAAGAGCCAATTTATGAAACCCTGTCTCGTAATATATTCTTCCTTTCAGGGCGTGTAGTGCTGGGTCGTCCTTCTTAAGGTCAATAGCTTTATTCACTTCCGACAGTGCATCCATCTTTAAACCTACATTATAATAACACAGAGCCTTCATTAGTCTGGCCTCTACATTTTTCGGATTTAACGCTAACACGTCATTTATATATATAGTAGCGTCTTCGTATTCGCCAAGAGCGAAGAGGATTTTTGCCTTTAGGTACTTATAATCGTAGCTTAGAGGCATGATTTCCAGAGCTTTATTAATGTTTTCTAAAGCATCCTTCAATTTGCCTAGGCTGTATTGATACTCGGCTAAAGTGTAGTACAACACGTGGTTATATGGGGACTTTGATATTCCGGCTTTAAGCTCATCCTCAGCCTCTTTTTCTCTTCCTAGGCTTCTGTAAGCCTCGAATCTCAAGTAATCGGCTTCGCTTCGGGTAATCCCTTTTAATTCGTCGAGAGCTTCTTCATATTTCTTAGCCTTTATAAGAATGAAAGCTCTTGAAAGTCTGGACTCTTCGTCCTGACCTTGAATTAACTTAAGTGCCTCGTCATATTTTCCTTGGGACAGTAACTCCTCTATTTCCACATTACAATATTCATCAAAAATAGGTATATAATAACTTTATGAGTCTTTAGTACTTGAAAATATGTATATTTATTCATATTAATTTTCCGGAGTGAAGGTTTATTTAAAAAATTAGTTAATTATCACACGATTAGAAATGGGACTATTTACGGCCCCCACGCCACAGCCGTACGGAGTGCAAGCTCCGATAATACAGATAAATCAATTCCCGCTCTGGGGCGAAGAAATAGCTCTTGCGTTATACTTTACTGAAGTTGCCGGAATGCTAATGGCAATCTTAGGAGTCATGGAGTATACTGGAAAGTATCCATCAATGGCTAAGAAAGGAGGACCTGTTGTATTTGTATCAACGATCTTAGCGTTTGCATTCTTCGCATATGATTTAGGTAGACCTCTTGCGGCTACCGCATCACCATTAGAAGCATTAGTGTACTTCACGAACTCATGGATGGCTAGAGGTATTATATTCGTAAGCGGATTGTTGTTATTCTCACTATTATATACAATATCGGTGTTATTCTCTTCTAAGCCATGGCTCAGAGTTACATTCGCAACTTTAGGAATGCTTTTCGGTCTATTCTCAACTGTGTACAGCGGTTTTGAATTAGCAGCTACAACTGGTGTACCCTTCTGGAATAACGCAGGATTACCAGTACTATTCCTAGCAGGTGGAATATTTGTAGGTGCTGGTATAGGTTACATTCTAGCCTTCGTTACCAAAGGTGACGAGGGTATAATGGCTAGAAGGCTAATGGCAAAACTATTGGCATTTTCGGGTATCGCCGAGCTGGTATCTTGGTTCATGTTCTTAGCCACAGTAAACTACATTAACGTGTTTGACGAGGTCGCTTATGATTACTTATTGTCTCAAGTAACATTCTATCTTGACTTAATACTTTCGGGCTTAGCAGTACTTATATCTGGAGTAGGTTATCTGTTCTCTGGTCCCTATATTGCGGTGCTATTTAACCCCTCGTTAAAACAGCAGAAGGCAATCGGCGGAGAAGCTAGACCTTCTGATCTTCCTACAGGGTTAAAATATGCTCTCCTAATAGCTGCAATCTTCGCGATAGTTGCTGCCTTTCTAACAAGAGCTGACATACTTTTCGCAGGACAATACGCGTATCAAACTGCTCCTCAAACTCCGTTCCAGATAGTGAGTAATCAACCGATTCCTATAGGTAGCTTTGGTTGGAGAGGGTAACTAAGGTAAGTTTTTTATATATTTTCTTGTAAAAATAGTTTTAATTAAATTAATATATCCATAATCTTTTTAAATCTAGACTAATATTATTAAAATTAAGAGGCAGTAATTTATGCCAGACGAGCTGTCAATAGTGCTTTTTTTAGTTGAACACGTTAGGTTCTTAGTTGATCATTTTAAAGTGCACTTTTTCGTAGTACTATCCGCTAAGTTATCCACAAAAGAAGTAAAAGTGCTTTATAAAATGGTTATTTTAGGGCCTATTTCTTCCTACCGCCTTTCACAAGAGTGCGACCTACCTTCAGCTACAGCTTGGAGGATACTGAAGAGACTTGCAAAGGAAGGATATGTAAGAATGGGATATAGAAGCTTTTACATAACTCCTAAAGGACTTATAGCTGTCTTCAGATCTGGAGAAGATGAAAGGATCAGAAGACTAGTAGCTGTAAAGCTAAAAGAAGAGTGGAAATACGAAGGGTCTGAGGAGGAGATATACACTTTTCTTACTGAACTAGTAAAGCTGTCTGATAAAGGATTGTTCAATGTGGACAACTTGTGCTTTAATCATCCGACATCTTTAGCAGCTTTCCTTTATCCGTTTGCCGAGAAGTTCTCCGAAACGTCAAAGAAAATAATAGCTTATTATATGTTGAAAATCTTCCCACCCGTCTCAACAACGCCTGCATGCAAAGGTGTAATAGGATTCAAGGAAAACGGAGAACCTTATGCAATAGCAATGAACTGTGTAAAGGAGGGAATAAGGCTTAACTTCTCTTGTGAATGTATAAGGAGGATGATTTGTAGCAATAATGTTGCTATAAGAACATAATATCAAAATAATTTTAGAAGAAAATAAGATAAGTGTTTTTAAATTTTATTCCTGATAGGGACAAGTCTAATTTAGATATTTTATTAATTTAATATTGGTAAAAAAGAAAAAATTATAAAAGAATCAAACAATATATAAAGATTATTACTTTATTTTTGATAAATTAAAGTAAAAAGAGATGATAAATAATAGGCAGAGTTTGTTAAATATCCCACATGAGAGTAGAAGACTTAGAAAGAATGAGAGAACTTGCTTTGGAATACGATAAACTACTGAACGAGGTGCTAAACGAGGTACAGCCACTGGTGAGAGAATGCCTAGCACTTGAGTTAGATGATATATTATCACCGGTCTTCGCTGTAGAGAACGTTAAGACACAGAATGCTATTTTAGCTTTACCGTACAAGTGCGGGGAAAAGATAGGTTATTTAGTCATAACAAAGGAGGGGAAAGTCTATTTTGAAGATTTTCAAGGTAATGTAGAGGAAAGAGGTGAATTATTTGTTAAAGAAAATAGTTAACAAAAAAGGGATACTATATGAGGGACCAGTATGGTTCAAAGACACTCTGTATTTCGTAGACATACTCAAAGGGGAAGTCCATACATTAAGGGGAGATAAGCACACGTGGATTAAAGTCGGAACTTACGTCAGCTCCCTTCAGCCTTACAAGAGAGGAGGGCTGGTAGTCACAGCGGATAAGGGTTTTTACCACGTTAGTGAAGAGGGCGTAAAGACAATTTATGAAGTAAAGGAGTGGGATAACAGAAACAGATTTAACGATGGTAAGTGTGATGCCATGGGAAGATATTGGGTGGGTACTATGAACCTCGAGGAAAAATATCCTACCGGTGCACTGTTCGTGTTGGACAAGGGATTAATACTTAGAAAGGTTCTTGAAGGGATTACTATCTCTAACGGATTAGCGTGGAATTTAGACAACACTAAGATGTATTATATAGACTCGCCGACTAAGAAAGTGTTTGAGTTTGCCTTTAACCTTTCTACTGGAGAAATAAGGGATAGAAAGATCCTAGTCGATCTAACGAGGTTTCAAGGAGTCCCAGACGGGATGACGATCGATTCAGAGGGATATCTATGGGTAGCAATATACGGAGGAGGAAAAGTAATTAGAGTAAGTCCTAAAGGTGAGATAGTAGGTGAGATCAAAGTCCCTGCATCTCACACTACCTCTGTTACGTTTGGGGGGAATAATATGAGGACTCTCTTCATAACTACAGCAAATGACGAGGCTGAAGGCGGTTATGTATATGCTGTGGAAACTGATATAAAAGGCGTTGAAAGTTTTGAGTGTGAATTTTGACTTAACCTTCCTCAAGATACCTAAATAGAAAGGAGTTTGAGACTAACAGTACTCCGGCTATAACGAAGTCTATACCGTAGCCTAGATAATGAGTAAAGTATCCTGAGAGTATTGAACCGACGAAAAGAGATATCCCTACTATAGTACTATATACTCCCAGTCCACTACCTTGGCTTCTTTCTCCTACGATTTTAAACACGAGAATGCTGGATGAAGAATAAAATAATGAGTATGCTATCCCAGCGGCTAAAGGATAAAATAACAACCCTGATATGAAAACTGGAAAGCCGAAAAACAGTTCTGTGACTATTCCCATTGATAGGTAAGAGACTCCTCTGAGAAGTAGCGAGAGATGAGCTATTTTCTTCTCTTCAGCTCTTGCTAACAATCTTTCTGAAATTTTAAATCCTAAAATCTGGAAGATCATTCCAACTGTGATCACAATTAATACGCTAGATTTATCTAAGCCTTTTACGTAAAGGTCGGCTGGATATACAGTATTAAAAATTCCACTACTAACGTAGAAGATTACAATACCAAGATAAAGGAGTGGGATATAATTTGTAGGTTTAATCCTCAATCTCTTTAAAGAAAACATCTTAAAGGAATGAGGGTTGGGTAAATGAAGGAACATCATAGGCAAATGTCTCATTCTTATCATGAAGGATTCCTTATAATGTAAAATTGCTACCCTCTCAAACGTTATAACTGGTTTTGGAACTAGCTTTAATCCTGCAACAAAGGTGATCAGAGCGACTAACCCTAAAGTTTCCTCTATCTGATAGATCTTGAGAAAAAGTACAAGAACCGTCGAGATTAGCAAGCCTATTAGCATACCTAGAGAGGACAAGAAAGAGAACTTTGAAAACAGTTGACCCCACCGCTTTTTCTCAGCTGATTCCATCACGAGTAAGTTAAAGGGAGTAGTAGAGGCTGTACTCATGAATGTAACTAGAGAGTAATCAGCTGCTAATAGAGATATTGAATTAACAAGTGGCATAAGAAGTAAAGATACTGAAGTCCCGCCCATGCTTATAAGGATCTGTTTCTTTCTATCCATTCTATCAGCCATAAATCCCCAGAAAAGCGAAGATGGTATTAAAACTGCATTACTCAAGGATATAGCAAAAGATACGTCAAGTGCATTACCACCCAAAGTTAGAATTTGAAGAGTAATGAGTGAGGACAAAGGTCCGGTAGATGCGTTAAACGGCAGCACGAGCCACATCCATCTTGTGTCCTTGTACTTTATCATTCTTGCTTAAATGACCTTACTAATATTTAAAAAATTTATTGAAATGTTAAATGTAGTTAAACCGTTAATATATTAGAGAATTGAAGGTTAAACCCCAGCCTGAAAATTAAGCAAACTTAGAAAATGTAGAGTAAACTTCATAAGCCTTAGGTCTGGTCTTTGGTTCGCAGGAAAGCATACTGACTACCTCGTGGAAGACCTCTTTTTCGATCAAAGGTATTGAGATAACCCACTTGCACAACGCATTTTTTGCTTCCTTTACTTTTTCCAATGCTTTTCTAATATCGCCCTTAAGGTAATAGTCTACTCCTTCGTTTAGAGATAAAATATCAGGTCTATCATTTCTACCGGTGAGTAAAACATACGAAACTACCCCGAGAGCGAAAATATCCATAGAAGTTTCAGCACCTTTACCGAGGATTGCGTTTTCCAATTGATCTGGCGGAGCGTATTCTGCTGTAAGCTGTTTTATACTACCTCCTGTTCTCGTTGAGCTACCTAAGTCCCCTATCTTAATCATTCCCTTGATCCTAGAGTACACCTCTTCTCCGGTCTTACCTACTGGTTTTGCTAAAAATATGTTCTGAGGTTTGAAATCTAAATGAACATAACCTTGTCTGTGAATATGGTCAAGAGCTAAAGCGCTTTCAGCTATAATCGAATACACGATTTTCCTCCATTTACTTGAGTATCTTACATTAGGATTGTTAAAGAGATCCATTACCGTCCCTCCTTCCATAAACTCCATTATTAGCCTAGGGGGATCCCTGAGGTATAATTCAGTGTTACCCTTCAGAATTTCTTTAATTGAGTTTTGATCTACGTTAATGGCATAGATCTTTACCGTATATTGGCTGTTGGAGAGGGCAATTAAGTTTGAAGCTTCTACTTGTAAATCATAATAATAACCTTTTACTATAGTGGTGCCCCTAGTATTGGAATTCAATTTAAGGACTTTGATAGCGTAAGGAACGTTGTCGTAGATACCTTTTAGTATATAACTCGTTCCACCCTCACCTATTACCGAAAGGACATTATAAACGCCTAACGATTTACCGACCCAAAGTTTTGGATCCCATTTCTCTAACGGAGGGAGCTGGTTAGATGGTTGTACTATCGGTTGTACTGATCTTTGTGAAGAAGCTGGTGAACTAGTTACAACTCTAATATGTAAGTCAGCATACTCCCCGGTGGAAAAGTATAATCTCAAAGGTAAGATGTTCGTTTTAGGTAATGGGAATCTAAAACTAATTGATACTTTATTTATGCCTATGTTAAGCATATTTGGATTAACATCAGTAGTAACGATATTGTTAAGAAGGAATTGTACTCCAGTTATTGTTAATGCTCGATTGACATATAACGTGAGGTATATTGTAAATCCCCAAGTATAATCGTCTATTATCCCATCTAACAACTTTATCCTAAGGGGGGCCTTGTAAAGGTTTATAAAGGGGGCTAAGAAGTCCGGTATCGGAACAAGAGGACTATTACAATGGGGACAAGTGTTATAGTTATCCGGAAGGGTTACTCTACACCTTTTGCAATATTTGGCCATGCTTATTGATGTAAATACTCCAAGAGTAAAATAAGTTATCAAAAGAGGCTAGATCAATTTAACATTTCCGTTCTTAACATATATACGTAGATCGTCAGTTTCCTTCTCGTTTGCGGATTTTATAATCGTAGGAATAACGCTATTTAAGGTATCAAACTTATCGACATAGATATATAGTTTTGATGCTGATATCCTATCTAAGAGTTCTTCTAACCTTTCTTTTATTTTGTCTAAATGTTTAATACCGTCGAGAGACACTATAATTATCGTTTTATCTCTGCGACGTATAATTATCTTGCTCTTAGAATAGAAGAACGCAGTATTGGGTAAATAATACTCCTTATTCTTCCTTAACAGCCTACTTAATAAACTTGAGTTATCCTCTTCCACATAAACAGAATTCAGGTCTTCCTTGTATCTAATCATTAATTTTGAACTTCTAACTTTATCTTCGAAGATGAATAACTTATAAAGATCTTTCAGAGTCATAGGGATTCTTAATTCCTCACCTATTACGACCTCTGCAAGAATTCTTTCAAAGTCTGTAAGCTTAATTTTCGGAACATAAATTATAATATCAACTGGTAAAGAAGCGAACCTATCCTTATATGACGATATATACTCATTACCGTCACCGTTTAAAAATATTATCATAAATAACACCTCTTTATCATTAATTATTAATCTTTCTCTTTAAAACTTAAAGTTTTCCCTAAATCTAATATAAATTAATAATACTTCTTTCAGTCGTGTACAGATAAACAAAATTCATTTTCCTCCGTTATGCCAAGGAGGAACCCTTGGATTTTTTATCCTATCCCAAGTATCATAAGGTTTAATATCTAATACTGGGGTTCCGTCATAAGCGTTTACACCTTTGACCGTTAACACATTCTCTTCTATCCTTATGAGTTCAGCAACTGAGATACCAATAGGGTTTGGCCTAAATTGAGACCTAGTAGCGAAAACTCCTACCTCTCTTGAATCCCTAACTCTTTTTAGTTTGCCGTCGAAAGAGGCTAAGTGTAAGTGGTAAATTAAAATTATATGAGAAAATTCCTCAATACCTTTTAAACCTTCTTGATATTTCTTATCAATAATAACTCTTACTTGAGCGTCACGAGAGGCTGAATTGTCATCCCTTTTTATATACCCTATATAATCAAAACAGCATTTCACATGATAGTTTTTTCCGTCTACAGTTTATAAAGTATTAAACTGAATGGTCAAGTTGTCTATTCTTCCGCCATCCACTACTATTACCAGCCCAGTAACATACCTAGCATTTCCGATACTAAAAACGAAACCACGTGTGCAACGTCCTAGGGTTTTCCCGTAGTATGTAAAACCGTTTTATTTCTGAAGTATTCCCTTAATTTTTCAACTTCTTCTCCACTTTTTCCTCCTATTATCATGTGAGTCTCGATCCACCCAGGGGCTACTACATTAACTCTAATTCCGTATTTGCCTAATTCGAAAGCCAACCTTCTGGTCAATATGATCACCCCCGCTTTAGTAACTGCATAGAATTTAGTACCTTCTGCTGCAGTCCCTATTCCCGCATTAGATGCGATGTTTACTATATAGGCGTTCAGTAATAAATCTTTCGCTCAAACTTCAAGCATAGTATTAGCTAACGTTGCCACGTGGGTTGAAAGGACCCACGTGACGATTCGGGGGAGGGCTTACCTATTTAGGCTCATAAGG
>NZ_JBBHKU010000026.1:0-2500 GCF_037389295.1 Stygiolobus sp. RP850M
CACCGTGCCTGATAATTTGGAAGATGTTGGTTGCGTTTGATAGGATTCTGTTTGTTGCCGCTAATGCTGGATAGATCTCGTATTGTTGTACTCCTTCTTGTAGCAGGTTCTTCAGTCCTACCGCTGTACAAGTAGTTGTTTCCCTCACTATGGCATATCCTATGGTTATCGTTATTGGTAGTCCTAGTCTGCTTAATAATGTTGATAACCTATCGAGGATTCCTTCATCTACTGGTGTAGGAGGATATTGGGACATACCCTTTCCACTACTTATTACTTGATCTAGATATATATAAAAATTTCTAGTCCCCTTAATGATGGCTGATATAGACATATATGAAACTGCAAACCTTTTTAAATATGATATACGTTATAGAAAGGGATGGGAACTAGATCGGTGATAAGTCACATCATTAGCCCGAGGATAGAGTACATGACATATATTACGGCATTTTTATAGTCCTTATTGCATAGATGTTTAACACCGCTACGTAATTGCTAAAAACATCATTATTCTAGGTATATTTCAGTCGAGGACATAAAATTCTTTCCTAGTACGGGATCAAATAATTAGGCTCTAGTAAAATATCCGTGACAAGCCTTCTTAAAAACGAGGAAAATGATAACTCAGTATTCTTAGATTTCGCTCTACTTATTGCTTCAGGTGAAAAACTTGATGTAGTTATTATTAGCCCCCTATCACACTTATATATATATCAATCCCGTCAATCACTTCCCTTATATCATTAATTCCAACCCTTGTTGTCTTACTATATCTCTTTATCTGTATACAGTACCTATAGTGAGAATAAACCTCATCCTTGATGGCTATAGCGTCACAACCTTTATCATTAGGACCACCAGTTTTCATTATTTTTGAAAAGCCTAACTTGGGTAAAACATTAGTAATGATGAAATCTTCAAATTTACTTGTCTAACCTATACAAAAGCCGAATAATCTCCCCTGCCATAAATGGTAATACACATTATAGTTTAATACCTTTTCTATCTCCCCTATTAAGTATGATCTTTAACGTGTACTGTGAAAAATAGTGAAATGGAAATGTAAAGGGCTCTCGGCTGGTACCAGACGACTTTCGCATAACCGCCTAGGGAAACTAAGGGCTGGGCTGATTGGGAGTGGCGGGCTGAACCCCTCGGCGAAAGCCTTGGGGCTTACACCCCCACCCCATCAACCCCCTCTTCTAGGGGAAGCCCTGGCGGTAACCCGCCTGACCGCCTCTTTTAGGGGAGGGGTTCCCGCTTAGATGCTTTCAGCGGTTACCCCTCAGGGCGCGGCTGCCCGGCAGTGCCCTACCGGACAACCGGTAAACTGGAGGCCCCGGAACCCTGTTCCTCTCGTACTAGGGGTTCCTTTCCCGCAGGCGGTCCGCACCCCCTACCCTTAGAGTCCGACCTGTCTCGCGACGGTCTAAACCCAGCTCACGCTCCCCTTTAACGGGCGGGCAGCCCTACCCTTGGGGGCAGCTGCACCCCCAGGGTGGGAAGAGCCGACATCGATGTAGCAAACCGCGGGGTCGATGTGAGCTCTCGCCCGCGACGACCCTGTTATCCCCGAGGTAACTTTTCTGTCATGCCCGGCCCCCATACGTGGGGGCACGAGCGTTCGCTAGGCCGCGCTTTCGCGTCGAGGCCCCGTACTTGGGAGGGCCTCGTCAGGCCGGCTTTTGCCCTTGCACTCTACGGCGGCGTTCTGTACCGCCTGAGCCGACCTTTGGGCTCCCGTGTTATCTTTTCGCGGGAGTGCCGCCCCAGCCGAACCGCCCACCTGACACTGTTCCCCATAAGGGGTTAGTCCTCCGAGCACTCATGGGTGGTGTTTCACTTTCGGGTCCCCCACCCCCGAAGGGATGGGTTCGACCCCTCCCACCTACGCTACGCATGAATGCCCGGAGGACAATGCCAGGCTGCGGTGAAGCTCTACGGGGTCTTCTCTCGGTGTAGGGGGTTGCCGGACTGTGCACCGGCTCAGGGCGTTCACGGGGCCCCAGGCTGGGACAGTGGGGACCGCGTTGATCCATTCATGCGCGCCGGAACTTGCCCGGCAAGGCATTTGGCTACCTTAAGAGGGTCAGAGTTACCCCCGGCCTTCAGCGGGGCTTCGCCCGGTTGGACCCGGGTTTCACCGGACCGCCAGTGGCCAGGATTTAGCCCCCGTACACACCCTTTCGGGCTAGCGGGGACCTATGTTTTTATTAAACAGTCAGGTCCCCCTTGTCACTGCGACCTATCAGGGCCGTTTTGCGACCCTGATAGGCACCCCTTCTTCCGAAGGTACGGGGCTAATTTGCCGAGTTCCCTAGCCTGGGTTACCCCCCAGACGCCTTGGGCTTCTCACCCAGGGGCACCTGTGTCGGTTCTAGGTACGGTCTCCCCCGATCGTTCCGAGCTCCCTTTTCATGGGGACCAGGATTCAGGGGAACCCTCCTAACGGAGGGCCCATCACACCTTCGCCCCCTTCTCACCGTTACGGCTCTCC
>NZ_JBBHKU010000026.1:5000-104014 GCF_037389295.1 Stygiolobus sp. RP850M
GCTTAACGGCTTCCCTGCGGCACCAGACGGGCTCTAAGCCCGTCTGACACCTAGCCCGCATCGTTTACAGCCGGGACTACCGGGGTATCTAATCCCGTTTGCTGCCCCGGCTTTCGCCTCTCACCGTCGGGCGCGTTCTAGCGGGACGCCTCCGCCACTGGTGGTCCTCCCGGTATCTACGGATTTCGCCCCTACTCCGGGAGTACCTCCCGCCTCTCCCGCCCCCTAGCCCACCAGTATTACCCCCAGTCCCCGAGTTGAGCTCGGGTCTTTAAGGGGTAACTTGGTGGGCCGGCTACAGGCGCTTTAGGCCCAGTAAGCGCCCCGACCACTCGCGGAGCTGGTATTACCGCGGCGGCTGACACCAGACTTGCCCCCCGCTTATTCCCCCGCCTTATTAGAGCGGGGAAAAGCCTCCTTTCGGAGGCACTCGGGGTAGCGCCCTCACGCTTTCGCGCATTGGGGACGTTTCGCGCCTGGTGCGCCCCGTAGGGCCTGGGCCCTTGTCTCAGTGCCCAACTGGGGGCTCCCGCTCCCACGGCCCCTACCCGTTATAGGTTTGGCGGGCCTTTACCCCGCCAACAGCCTGATGGGCCGCAGCCCCATCCTCGGGCGGCTATGAGCGGGAACAGCCCATAGCCCTTTAGGGGAAGAACCGTTCCAGGACTCTTCCCCTATCGGGGATTATCCCCAGTTTCCCGGGGTTATCCCCGTCCCGAGGGTAGGTTAGCCACGTGTTACTCAGCCGTCCGCCACACCCCCTTCCCGGGGGTGTACAACTCCCATGGCTTAGCCCTACCCCGATAGCGGTCGGGTCCGGCAGGATCAACCGGAATCGGGGCGGGAGAGCTTTTCACCACCCTCTGGCTCTCCTCTGTCAGAGGCAAGATGACCGAGGTTATCCCCAGCAAGGGGTTTTTGACCCCGGCTTTCTTGCCCCTCCATTAGTAAGCGTGAGTCCCCCGCGGAAGTGTTTCCCCCGCGGGGTCGTCCGCGAAATATATCTTATACATAAACTATATTTAAAGCTTACTTAGCGGTAAGTTGATCCTATAGCCGTGATCTAACGTCGGTGAGTTTTATAAGTAATGGTTGTGTACTAGTAAAATTTCGCCTTTTTCGTGTCCGAGGTTTTTACTTGCCTAAGTAAATACCCCACGTTAATTTCACATTTTAGTACAAGGGACTTTTGAAAGGGCTGAGGTAGATTAGATAGTATATTCCCGCTTTGATCCTAGAACGACTCTTAATATTTTATATTTTTCAGACCTTATTTTGCGTTTTATAAGTAAACCCGGTAGCTCGAATGCCGGTACCTTGATAGGATACTGCTAGTTTAACCGTAAAAAAGAGAGATAACGATTTACTAGAGGGGCTTAATTTCTTCATAATAGGACAAGTAAGCTTTTTCCACATGCACATTGGACTGTAGCTTTAACTTGTTCGTCTATGTCTTCATAGGGGTTTTATGACTTCTAAGAAGCATTACCCTACTTAACTTAAAGCTTTATAACCTCTCGCTCTGTTGGTCTTCTCCCTAGCCTTTTCGTCTTTTTGGGCAGTATTTGCTTAACTCCGCCGTCTGTTTTTGCCTTATTCTAGTGGTCTGCCATAAAAGGTGAGACTTTCAGCCCTTAATCCCAGTTTATTATTAATTGAAACTTTATTCTGGTTCGGGTGCGGAATTTAAAAATCTGGAAATATTGCACAAGACACAGTAAACGGGATCAACAGTAACGCATCACTACGACCAAATCTCCCAAGAAGTACACAATGCATACATGTGTGCAGGTATACGCGATCGACCTACGATAAGGAAGAGTTTTAGACTACTCTTTTTAAGCCCTTACCGAGGTTAAACCTATCGCTATACGAAGTACTTAACCCGCATAAACCGCCATCGTGTATCCCGCTACGCTGTGAGGTGAGCACAATTATAACCGGCAGACGTGGGATTTTTAACCCTTTAAGTAAAAAACGAGGTTGCCGTTGACAACAGTTTCAGATAAACCGTGAATTTTATGTCATTTGATATCATTTAACATTCCTAGCTCTTCTATAGAAAGTTTATAAATTTTGTAGTTACGTACTGAAATGTGAAGAAAGCCCTACAGTGAACTCGATGAGCAATGCGAGGGAGAGGATGGGTTCGATGAGGCTCCCTATGTCCTTGAAGGGAGTAGTTTAACTCCCGTAGACGGCATGGGGAGGGAAATAAGGGGCATCAGGACGAGAGGATGAATACAAATTAATGAAACCTCAATGAAAGTCCGACCCCTATGTCACAAGAACACTTCTATTACTATCTCGTCCCCATCCTTAAGCCCCAATTTCTCCCTTAAGAAGTAGGGTGAGATCACTTCAATTACACTTTTAGGGTGGGTTGTCCTAGCCGGAATTACGATAGCAGCAGGCGATACGGAGTTTACATTAGCCGGAAACGCTTTTACGCTGCCCAAAACTCTATTCGGTTCCTTATGTTCGGGGATTACTATACCCTTACTTGCGTCGAGGAGTATTCTGTTCTCCATCGAGTTCTTGTCATATATTATAGCGTTTAATGTCCCGGGGTAGGGCTCGAATCCGAGGAACTTCTTAAAGGACTCGGCGTAGTACGGTAGGGACAAGAAGAATCTGCCTTCACCGAGCCCTGAAGTGACCTTGGCTTTGATCTTTATGATTCTGCTTATCTTCAGGATCTCCTCTAAGTCTTTAACACAATGGCTGAAAGCCCTCTCTCCTTCTTCCGTAAGCCTTATTGTTTCCCCTTCCTTAGATATGACCCTCGTTATTATACCGTTGTCCTCTAATTCCTTCAACTTCCTAGACACAGTCTGTTGTGATACACCTAGCGTCTTGGCTATGTCTTGTTGCGTTATGGTATTGTTTAAGGCTACCTTTAGGATCCTGATTACCTCACAAGAGATGTTAAGTTCTTTTCAACTCACACCCTCCGAACAATCTTGTTCAGCTTCCTTATATTCTCCGCTTATATCGTCTTCTACGTCTTTTGTAGACCAGTCCCACTTTTCACTCCACGCGTTCCCGATCTGTATGGGTCTGTCTAATTTGCTGAGTAGTACTATCCTGCTGGGCACGTGTTCGGACAAGAGTTTATATCCCGTGTAGTTTGATAAAATTTTTGCGAATTCTCTCACTTCGCTGTGTCTGGGCATCGCATCTTTAGTCAGCCTGTAAGTCGAGGGACCTACGTGCATGTAAGCTTTTACCTCTATGTAAGTGGGTTGGGATAACTCAATGAGCTTTGCGAACTCTCTTGCGTCTTCTTCACTCATATTGAAGCCCTTGATCATGGTCATCCTGATTACCGTGGGGGAGCTGAAGCTGGGTAGTATCTTTAAGGTCTCCATTACGAGATTCCAAGAGTTTGCTACTATGGGACGGTTTATTATTTTGTGTTTTTTCTCGTTAGGGGCTTGTAAGGATAAGAAGAGTTGTGTGGGCTCTTCTTCGAGGCTGGCCAAGACGTCGGGTCTCACACCGCTGGTGACAAGGAACGTCGTCATCCCCCTCTTATGATACTCACTGATAAGTTCTCCCAGCCTGTTGTAGAGTGTGGGTTCGCCGGTAAGGCTTATTGCTACGTGTTTGGGCATAGTTGCTTCTTTAGCCTTTTCTTTAGGTACTCCTTCTCTGCCGAAATAACCCGAGACTGCTCTCATATGTTCTTCGATACTCTTTTCGGCTATTATCTCCGGATCGTCTTCTATTGGTATCTTAGTCTCGTCCCATTCAAGCCCTATATCTTCTGGCTCGAGCCTCCAGCAGTGTACACACCTGAACCAGCACCAAGCTGCCGAAGGGGACATCTGTACGCATCTGTGACTTTCAATACCGTAGAACTTACCTTTATAACAGTACCTACCGCTTGTGAGGGCTTCGTGAGTCCAGTGGCACTTCTTGTAAACGGAGTGACTGCCCACTATGTGGTATTTCTCTTTCTCGAGTTCTTTCATGATTACGCTGAGCGTATCGATCCTGAAGGTGGGTTTACTTTCCATTAGACTCAAGTATGAGTGTGAGGTAAAAAACTTAAAGGTTAGCCGTAAGGTCGTGATAACCTAGAACTCTTTCTATGGACTTTGAGAGTGAAATGAGGTAGTAGTCAGATAGGTACTTGCCCATCATTTGTAAGCCCACAGGTAGGTTGTTATAAAAGCCTGCAGGTTGGGAGAGTGCCGGGATCCCTGCTAAGTTAGCTAACACCGTGTTTAAGTCCATGGCGTACATCCTCACTGGATCGTCTATGACTTCCCCTATTTTCGGTGGGAGGACGGGCATTGTGGGGGAGAGGATCACGTCGTATTTGCTTAGTATTAAGTCTATTTCGTCTTTTATTAACCTCCTGACCTTTAGTGCCCTTAAGTAGTACTGATCATAATAGCCCGCACTGAGAATGAAGCTACCCAAGAGTATCCTCCTTTTTACCTCGATCCCGAAGCCGTCGCCGCGGTTTTTCGCAAAGGTCTCCTTCCAAGTTCCTTCGTAGTACTTACTGTAACCGTATCTCACACCGTCAAACCTGGCTAGGTTCGAACTGGCTTCCGACATGGCTATGATGTAGTATGTAGGAAGGGCGTAGTCGGAGTACTTTAACTCTACTTCCTCAATCGTAGCCCCTTCACTGGAGAGCTTGTTTATTGCTTTTTTGAACACTGACTGTACCTCTGGCTGGGAGGCGTCCAAGATGTTCTTGAGCAACGCGAACCTGGTCTTGCTTAGGTCTGCCTCGGTTTTAGGAGGAGATTGAGAGATGGTGGTAGCGTCCCTCCAGTCCTCTCCTGAGATCACTGAATAAAGAAGTTCTAAGTCTTCGGCGTTTTTAGCCATCGGACCTATCTGTTCGAGGCTGTTGGCGTAAGCTACTAAACCGTATCTACTCACGGTACCGTAGGAAGGTTTTAGACCGAAGACTGCGTTAAAAGCTGCAGGAGCCCTTATAGATCCACCCGTGTCACTACCCAGAGCTATGTCTACTACCCCGGAAGCTAAAGCCGCTCCGCTACCCCCTGAAGATCCTCCTGGAGTCCTTTCCAAATCCCACGGGTTGTGTGTGGGACCGAAGTAACTGGTCTCGGTTGTCGAGCCCATGGCGAACTCGTCCATGTTCGTCTTTCCCAAGATCACAGCACCTTCTTGCCTGAGTTTTTGAATCACGGTAGCGTCGAAAGGTGGAACGTAGTCTTCCAGCATCCTCGATGCACAAGTAGTCCTTACCCCCTTAGTGGAGATATTGTCCTTTACGGCTATTAACACGCCCTTTAATCTCCCTTGTTTTCTGTTAATTGCTTCCTTTACCTCTTTGAGTACTTCTTCTTTTTTCCTTAACGTTATAAACGCCCTGACTTTTCCTTCGACTCTTTCTATCCTTTCGTAAGTTTTATCTACATATTCTTCTGCTGTTTTCTCATCTGGTGTGAACACTTTAATCACCGTATGTTCTGGGACCTACTATGTACCCGTCTTCTTTTCTCTTTACGTTCTGTAGTGCTTCCTCTCTATTCAACGGCTCTATTGGCTCGTCTTTCCTGAGTTTGCCTGAGGAGAGCGGGTGGAATAGGGGTTCTACATTTGCGAGATCTAATTGATTAATCTTGTTGAAGAATTCTAATATGTTCTGTAGGTCTCTTTTAATTTTTTCTTTTTCTTGACCTTTTATCTCTACTAGGGCTAGGGCTTGTAATTTTTTGAGGAGTTTATCGTCAATTTCCATCTTTTTTCACACTCTCGGTTAACCATTGTAAGTATTCAGGTAAGCCGGAATTAAAGTCGATCGCTATGACTTCAGGGACTTGGTACGTGTGAAGTTCTTTTACCCTTTTTATCACTTTTTCTTTAGCTTCCGCTGTGGTCTTGATAATGACTAGGATCTCATCGTCTTCTACTGTCTTCCCTTCCCATACGTAAAACGACTTTATGTAAGGAACTATGTTCACGCATGCAGCTAGCCTTTCGTCTACTAAGGTTTTAGCTATTTTTTTCGCGTTTTCCATTGTGTTTGTAGTAGAGAGTAGGAGAGAGTACACAAAGATAATTTAAGCATGGGGAGTTAAAAATAGTCCGTGAGGATTAAGGAGCTTCTTGAGTTAGCCCCTTGGAGGGGATTCGAGGAAGGCTTATTTTTGGGCTTGAGTGAGGCTGAAGAGCTAGGGAAGGAGTTTTTGGGCTTTACTCTTTCCAACGGTCATGGGTTGGTTTTACATGTCAACCCTTACGAAGGGGAGGTAAAGGGTGTTTATTTGGTTTTACCGGAGAAGATCGAAGCTAATTACCTGAATTATTGTTGTGTGTTCAACACCAGGTTTGGTAATACCATTTTTATTTACGAGATAATTAATTTATCGGAATACATAAATAGTGTTAGATCTGAAAGTGTTATTTACGTTGAAGTGATCAAAGGTGAGCTTGAAGACTTTTTACATACAGCGTTGGTTAGATGAAGAGACTTTCAAGAAGTTGTTAACCTTCTCACGTTTCGTAGTCAGGGATCCGGAAAAGGGGTCGGTCTTCGTAATAGACCCGGAAAGGGCTAAGAAAAACAGGCTGAAGCTTGACGATATAAAGAGTTTACTTGAAGAGATAGGCGTAGAAGTTGATGAGGGGGTGTTGAAGGAACTGGAGAAGGAGTTACCTAATTACGACGTCGAGTTCTACTTGAGGGGAGAAAAGGTAATAATAAAGCCTCACGTCTACTTGATGGACTTAGTTAAGGACTACTATGAGCAGGGTGTGTTGAAGTACAATAAAGGGAAAAAGGTCTTTGAGACGTACCCTTACTATTATAACTTCTTGAAGACGCGTTTTGAGGAGAACGGGCTTAAGGTAAAGGATCTGGAGTTAAAGGTCAAAGACGTCAACATCAACTTCAGAGGGGAGCTGAGGGAGTACCAAAAGGAGGCACTTGACGTCTGGTTGGAAAAGGGGAGCGGTGTAATTGCATTACCTACCGGTGCGGGAAAGACAGTAATCGGGATAGGGGCTATTGCTTACGTTAAAAAGTCAGCATTAGTTGTGACTTTCACTAAGGTGCAGATGATGCAGTGGAGGGATTCGATCCTTAGGTTTACTGACGTGGAAAAATCGATGGTAGGTCTGTATTATTCTGGGGAAAAGAACGTAAAACCGATCACGGTTACCACTTACCATACGGCTTATAGGCATATGGGGGAGTTGGCTGACAAGTTCGAAGTCCTCGTGATAGACGAGGCTCATCACTTACCCGCAGATAAGTTCAAGGTAATTGCCTTGAGTTCCTTTGCTTCTAGGAGGTTGGCTTTATCAGCGACCCCGGTTAGGGAAGACGGTAAGCACGAGGAGTTGTTTAAGCTGATGGGCGGGTTAATATACTTCAAGACCCCTCAGGAGTTGATACAGAAGGGCTTTCTTGCCCCTTTCGAAATTATCCAAGTTAAGGTTGAGCTAACTCCTCAAGAGAAGTTAGAATATAATAAGCTCTTGAATAAGTTCAGGAGCTTGGCTAAGGGTAGGAAAGTCTCACAATTACTCGAACTGGTAAAGAAAGGTGAGGAGGACGCTGTTGAGGCTATTAAGGTGTACAACGAGTTAAAAAAGTTGACTAACTTGGCTAAGAAAAAAGTGGAGAAGGTTAAGGAGATAGTGGAGAAGGAAAAGGGTAACAAGATCCTGATATTCACTCAGTATGTGGAGCAGGCTGAAGAAATCGCTAACTTACTCAAAGCTTTCCTCATAACGGGGAAGATGAGTAAGAGTGAGAGAGAAAGGGTTTTGTCAGTTTTTAAGGGTATAAAGAGCGGTGTTTTGGTACTGACTACTGTGGGAGACGAGGGGTTAGATATTCCAGATGCTAACGTAGGAATAATAGTGACGGGGACTGGTTCTAGGAGGCAGTTCATACAGAGGTTGGGAAGGTTGTTAAGACCTAGCAACGGGAAGAAAGCAAGGCTTTACGAATTAGTTACTAAGGGTACAGCTGAGGAGTACCAAGCCGTGAAGAGAAAGGAAATAATTTATGAAGACTCGTTATTTTCAGACGAGATGTAATAGTAGACAGAGTAGGCTAAAGGTTCTAAGTAGTTTTTCAGTTGTGTTGTAGTCACGGTGACTTGTCCCGCCTTAAGGAGGAGGATGGGTAGCTCGTTTATCCCGACAAGTACGATCCCGTCAAATCTTTCATCGTTTATTTTGAGTTTGACCTTGCCTAGGGCATGTTTGAGTGTTATCGCGGGTAAAAACCTGGGGCATTTTACCTCTATTTCCCCTTCTATTTCTTTTTTTCCTTCTAGAAATAATACCTTTTCTTTTCCTGTAACTGTGTACCCTTCTACCCAGTTCGGTGTCTCCATTTCTTCTTTACAACTTGGCGAGATTATAGAGAGTGGAGGGAATTCAATTATGTAGCCCCTAATCTTTAGTAGTGCCGGGTGTACTAGTATAATGTCCCCTATTTCTATCTTGCTTTTCTCTCCTGGTCTGCAAATTTTATCGTTTTTATCCACGTAGGGCATTGTGTTATGTTAAGTTTAAAACTACGTGTTTATAAATAATTGTTCGATGAAAGGACTTGTAAGGTCTGAATTATGATGAGTAACTAGGCTGTTGAGTGATCAAGATGAGATGGCTGAAGAAGAGGGAGGTCGTAATTTATTATTTGCTCGAGAAGAAGTTCGGTGTTAATGAGTTCAACTTAGGCGAGGCTATTGATTACCTTTCTCCTTATTTTTCAAAGAAGGTAACAATTAACGTTATTCGTTATTTTTACAAGACTGGGATCCTTGTAAAAACCGGGGAGTTAAGGTATAGAGTTATCCCGTGGGAAGAGTATATGTTAGACGTATCTTTTAAGTACTTGAGAAGGAGGGCTACTCTTCGTCGTAGAATTCGATAGTGATCTTGACTTTAACTTCTTTGTTGCTAAGGGGAGGGATGTTTTGACCGAAATCAACTCCTACTACTACGGGATTTCCTAAAGAGTCTGTAAATTTCACTTCCGCCACATATTTTTTCGATGGTCCTTGGTTTAAAGATCTCATTAATTCCTCGTATATTCTGCTCAACGCCATTTGGAATGAGAGTGGGCTGGACAAGTCTTCAGGTCTAAGCTGTATTGGTACAAAGCCTCCCATGATCTCTCCTATTTTTGCTTTGCCTTCAAATTCTACTTTATAAGATGGTTGTGAGGAACTCATAGTATTCTAAAGATATTATTTACGCCGTAATAATTAAAATTATGTCTAAGAAAAGCGCGGGATAAAAACGCTTTATTACCTTTATGCCTTCTTCCTAATAGCTATTTCTATTGTTGAAACTCTGGACTGCCTACCGTCTTGGCTTGTTACGGTCTGGCTACCGATCCTTATTTCCTTAACCTCTATTTTGTCTGGTAAGAATCTATTCCTAACTATTTCTACAGTGTCTACGGCTTTGCTGATTGCTCTGCCTCTTGCCTTTATTATTATTTCACTTACACCTTGGTTTAGTAGGGTTAGGGCTGCTAATACATAGTTCATTACAGGTTTTTTACCTACTAATACTACATTACTTGGAGTTGCGGCGGTGCTCACATATATCACCCGAATCGCATTATCAGATACTTACTAAGGTAATAAAGTTATCTAAGAGAGTGAAGTGGATAAACTTAGTATTTAAGCTAGACGCCACGATATCACCTACTTCTACGTTTTATAAAATCATACTCTACAAATGCAACATTTAGCATGGTTAAGATTAGGTACTTATTCGGTTGCCCCAATTGTAATGGCCCGATTGAAGTTGACAGACTGTTAAAGGGCTTACCTTGCGAGTCCTGTTTACCCGGATACGCGAAGGAATTAGACGTTAAGACGATCTACGACTTGCTAGTTAAGAATGGCACGTTGAAGAGCTATGCAGAACTATATTATAACTTGGAAATGTTAGAAGAGTTGTCTGAACTGTTCAGGAAAGTAGTAGGAAAAGACCCTTGGCCTTTGCAGAAGTATTGGTTGAGAAAATTGATAAGGGGAGAGAGCTTTTCCCTTTCAGCCCCTACTGGGATAGGAAAGACCACGACTTTGATGGTTTACTCAGTTTATAGAGGGGAAACCACACTATTCATAGTGCCTACAAACTCCCTTAAAGATCAGATTTGTCAGAGGTTAAAGGCTATCACTCCAGAGGTCTCCTGCGGTAATGCAGAGGAAGGAAAGATTAACGTAACTACCTTTTACTCAGTTAATAGAAACACTAAGACTTACGCTGAGATAAAGCCTAAGGTAGTCATCGTTGACGACGCTGATATGATATTAAAAAGCGGGAAGACTACCGAGAGGGTTGCCACTATTCTCCAAATACCTCCTGAAGTATTTGACAAAGCAGTGCAACTGGTAAAGCTGAAGAGGATAGTCTCAGCGAAAGAGGATAAAGAACTCATGGTGAAAGTCAGGGAGCTTGAGGCTGAGGTTTATTCTTGGAGACCCACGTCGCAGTTTGTAGTGTCTAGCGCAACTCTGAGACCAAAAGGGGCTAAGCAGTTAGCGTTAAGGACTTTAGCTGGGTTCGAGCCTTCTACTGTCCAGATATACAGTAGGAATATTGTAGACTCTTACTATAACTCGTTAGATATGGTAGGATTACTGGAAAAAATAAACGATAAAGGGGCTTTGATCTTAGTCTCTAAAGACTATGGTAGGAGTAAGGTTAAGAAAATAGTTGAAGAGCTTAACGGGAAGGGGTTTAGGGCTATTCAAGCTATATCGGGAAGAAAGTTCATGGACAAGTTCTCCTCGGGAGAGGTAGACTACTTAGTAGGATCGGCGAGTTATTACGGTGTGACCGTAAGGGGACTGGACGAGCCTAAGAGGCTGAAATACGTGATCTTTTACGGTGTTCCCAAGACTAAGTTGCCCCTAGAGGAATCTCTAAATAATCCATTCACTACCCTTAGGGTAGCAGAAGGGTTGTCTCTGGACGTGAGTTTACTCAGGAGGAAGTTACTAACATTATCACAGTCTGAAGTACAAGCCTTAAAGTTTGCCCTGAGGAACTCCGAGAGCCTGAACGGTAAATTGGAGGAATTACGCGTCTATTTGATGAAGTTGAAGGAGGAAGTAGTGGATTCGCTCAAGGAGAGGAAGTTGCAAGTGTTGAAACTGGATAACTTCATAGTCAGGAGAGAGGGTAGGAAATATTTCATCTTGATCCCCGATGCGATTACATACATACAAGGTTCGGGAAGGGCGAGTAGGATCCTTAATAACGGTTTTACCTTGGGTCTAAGTGTGGTAATGGTGGACGATAGGGACCTCTTTGAGTTATTGATAAAGAGAGTAAGGAGTTACTCAGGGGAAGCTGTGTTTAAGAGTATTGAGGAACTGGACTTAGACGACTTAAAGAAGGAGATAAGAGAGAGTAGGGAGGGAAAGTCTAGAAGCCTTAACCTAAAGACCGCGTTAATCGTAGTTGAGTCGCCGACTAAAGCAAAAACCATCTCCAGAATTTTCAGTAGAGGCGTAAGGAGGGAGCTTTACGGAGTTCCTGTTTACGAGACTATAATTATAGACGGTAATAATGTAATAGTATCCAATGTTGTAGCATCTAAAGGACATGTAACCGATTTGACTACTGAGAGTATAGGATACCATGGAGTTGAATTGGAAGACGGGATAAGGGTAAACTATTCTCCTATATACAAGTGTTACAATTGCCAGAAGACTGTCACAAGGAGGGCAGATACGTGCCCGTATTGTGGTTCCTCATTACTGTTTTCTTCAGAAAGGATCATTAACGCGATTAGGCTATTGAGCTCTGACGTGGATGAAGTTTATATTGCTACAGACCCCGACCAAGAAGGGGAGAAGATAGCCTTTGACTTATACGCCTTGGTCAGTCCGTACAACAAGAATGTGTATAGGGTATCGTACCATGAGATAACTAAGAGTGCCATTCTGGAAGCAATAAGGAATAAGTCAGGGTTTAATTATAACGCCGTTGATTCACAAATAGCAAGGAGGATTGAGGACAGATGGATAGGGTTTGAGTTGAGCAGTGTATTAAAGTCTGTAATCGGAGATCAAAACAACGGGAGCGGTAGGGTTCAGGGACCAGTCTTAGGGTGGATCGTCCAGAGGACTGAGGAGTATAAGAGAAACATGAGCTGGGTAGTGTACGTAAAGATCGGTAACTATAGCATTAAGAGAATATTCAAGAGTAAAGCTGAAGCTGATGAATTCGTTAAGAGTTTAAACGTTAAAGTCTACAAACTAGGGGAGCGAGTGGAAGAGGTAACGCCTTTACCGCCTTACACTACTGATTCCCTCCTCATAGATGCTTATAATAGGCTTGGGTTAAGTGCCCCTGTCACTATGAGGATCACTCAGGAATTGTTCGAAAGTGGTTTGATCACTTACCACAGGACGGATAGTAGTCACATCTCACCTTTAGGTATCGGTATTGCTAAGGAGTACTTAAGTAAGGTGAACTTGGAAAGTGAATTCCAAGGAAGGAGTTGGGGAGAGAGTGGTACACATGAGGGTATCAGACCTACAAACCCCATGGATTTAAACGATTTGCAGAGGGATATTGAGGAAAACCCGTTTAAGTATTACGTAAAGTTTACTTGGGCTCACTTTAAGGTTTATGACCTGATCTTCAGGAGGTTTATTGCGAGTCAAATGAAAAGTACTAGGGTAACTTATGCAAAGGTCAAGATAGTGTTGAAGGAAGGGGTTGAGGAATTGGTAGAGGTACCGATAAAGGTCGAAGGTGGTTTCTCTCAAATTTATCCTTTAAGGGTCTTTGTGCTAGACGAGAGTAAAGTAGCGAGTGAGATCAAGAAGGGTTCATCGGTAACTCTGTTGGGATATGCAGATGTGATAAAGATCATGAAGGAGAAGAACATAGGTAGACCGAGTACTTACGCAAAGACCGTATCTTCTCTAGTTAAACACGGTTATGTTGTGGAGACTAAAAAGAGGTATTTTCTGTTAGCTTCTAAAAGAGGTATGAAGGCTTATGAGGTGTTAAGTAATAACTTTTCGGACTTCGTAAGCGAAAACAGAACTAGGTTGTTGTTGGACACAATAGACAAGATCTCTAAGGGGTCGTTAAAACTTGACGTGTTTGTTAGAGATTTGTTCGCTGAGGTCAGCAGTGCTGTAAGACCCTTAATAAACTCTTCTGAGCTTGAGGAGAAGGTATGACACCCTTCTCTTGTCTTTTACCTCACTTCCTATGTCTACTTTCTCGAGTTTTACTCCCTCTTTAAGTCTGTCCACGAGTTGGTTGTATATGTCAACTACTTTGTTTATCTCAAAGCCGTTCCCTTTTATTTCCACTTCTTGGGAGCCTTGGTTAAAGAGGCTTATTATATCTAACACGTAGTCTTCTACACTTTTTGTCCTTCCAACTACAATTTCGTTTGACTTTTTCTCACTCATCTAGGATCGGATAGTTGATTACGTTTGAAAAAATAAATCTGTGCTTTGAAACTTACGTGCTTTATCAGTAACACGGGCCAGAATCACCGTTCTTTATCGAAGGGCTTCATCATCCGAACTTTAGGTTCTGAATATAACTTATGGCGTTCAAAACTAAAAATCTGGCTATGCTCTTTTTAACAAAATAGTACTTAGGAGATATCGAAGCTACTAGAGAATCGTTCGGGTCTTTTAATTTCAGCTCTAATATTTCGTCGTACGGTATCCTTTTTAGGAACTCTTCTGGGTTTTTGACAAGATCCTTTACCCTGAATACTGATTCTGTAGCTCCTTCTGACTGGTATGCCCTCATTACCATTACATAGGACTCGTCGAGGTTAATGGGGTTGAAGGAATTATAGTAATCATCGGATTCGGCTATCTCCTTTAAGTCCTCTAATAACGCCCATCTAGTCTCATGAGTGTCCACGTCTATGAAGTTGCAAGTCCTGTACTTAGAACTGGGCTTCCTCATCTTCTTCAGCCTTAATTCTAATGTCTTCTTCGATATTCCTAACATATCTGACAGTTCCTCTACAGTGTAGGCTCCGCCTTTGAGGGCTTGGTAAATACGGATTGAGAGGTCGGAGATCCACGGTTTTATAGGAGAGTGGCTCAGTACGGCTTTACCTAACGGGGATAGCCCGTTGATGTTTATGATCCTTATTTTTCCTTCCTTGATCATCTTTACGTATTTCATAGTTCCCTTAATGCTGAAGTATTTGTTAACGGTCTGCTTTAGGGCTTCTTCTAATATTATCTTATCTTCGCTGCTTACTTTATTTATCTTACCGAAACTGTATTGTATTTCCTTAAGTGTGGCAAAGAAGAGAGGAGACCTTTTTACGGATTTTATAAGCAGGGATTTTAGCTGCTTTTCGTCTAGGTTTATGAGGTCTTGTAACAGATCCTTGTCTACTCCCTTTATTGAAAAGCCGTAAATTGAAGACCTTGCAGAGACATTAAGTGAGTACTTTTTAGTGGCTAAATACAATAGGGCGTGAGATAGTGTATTTGCTATCTTCTCGTTAATAAGGGTTGCATAAACAATTTCATCGTTTTCGTTTTCTATGTAGATCGTCCTTGTATTGGGCAGAGGCAGTTGATGAATACGATAGAATTCCACTAATTTATTCAAAGCGTTCTTCGACTCTTCATCTATAAGACTATCCTCACCGTATAAGTAGTCGTCGATAATGTGTAAGACTTTCTCGATTTGCTTTGTTATTAGACTGGACTTTGATATGTTTTCTCCTTTCCATATTGGGATTTCTCCGTTACCACTTGTAGCAGGGGCTACGTTAATTTGCATTTTATTGATGTCTATATTTACAATCCTCCACAGTTTTCCACTTATCCTAATAATGTCGTTATTTCTCAAGTGTTTGTAGACGTATACCGCGTCTATTTCGCCGATTGTTTTGTTTTCGTAACGTAAGTTGAAGGTTTCGTCGGTACTTATAAAGGAGAAGAATTCGGAAAAGTCCTTCATCCACGTTATTTTGTTGTCTTTATCAAACCTCCAGATCTTGAAGAAGGTTTTGCCGATTTTCACCTTATCGTTCTCCTTCTTTAACAATCCGTTTTGTATCATGTACTCTACTAGCGATAAGAACTTATCGAATTTAAGTCCTTTATAATAGGAGGATTTTGTTATTAGGTTATAGAGTTTTTCAACATCTATTTCGCCGTATTGAAGGGTTATACCTATTATTTCCCTTGCCACGACGTCCATGTAAGGCATGGATTTTGGCGGTTCTACTATCCCCGCTTTAGCGAGCTCATATAAGGATATTGCTTCTAAGATGTCGTAATCGTATAGGCATACGATTTCACCTTTAGAGACTCTGTTTATAGTGTGCCCGCTTCTTCCGAGCCTCTGGAGGAATGAAGAAACTGTGGGAGGTGGTCTATACATTATTACTTTCTTAATGTCTCCTATATGTATTCCAAGTTCTAGTGTTCTTGTACAAATAACAACGTCAGCCTTTCCTTCCCTGAGGTTGTTCTCTACCCTTATTTTCTCTTCTTTAGATATTGAGGAGTGATGGATAAAGATATTTTTCAGTTTACTCCTTTCTAGTTCTTCATACAATCTCTCTGTACTAAATCTTGAATTAGTGAAAAGTAATGTAGGTCTTTCTACCAGTTGGTTTACCAGTTTCGCGGTAGAGCCCCAAAGGTCTTCTCCTTCTTTTTGTTTTACTTTTAGTATTTTTACTTCAAAGTCTCTCGCTCCTTCGACTTTTACTATTTTACTTTCCCTATTTGAAGAACCAAAAATGAGATTGGCTACCTTCTGTTCGTTACCTATTGTAGCGGAAAGACCTATTCTCTGGAAATCGTAATTTGTAAAGTCCTTTAATCTTTCAAGTAATACAGATAATTGTGCCCCTCTTTTAGAGTTTACTAACTCGTGAACTTCATCAATTATTATCCACTTTATATTTCTGTAATTTTCTCTGAATTTACTCGCCCAGTCTAAATCGATTTCCAACCCTTCAGGGGTTGTGACGAGTATGTGGGGTACTTTCTTCAGCCTCAGGCTTTTTTCCTTTTGGGGTACTTCACCGTGTTTTCTGCTTACCGAAAAACCGAGTTTTGAAGTCCACCATTCGATTCTCAAAGTTATATCGTTTATGAGGGCTTTTAGCGGTGTTATGTACAGTACGGCTACGGGCTTGGTCTCGTTACGTAGCATTATGTTAAATATAGGTAACAAAGCGGCCTCGGTCTTACCGTAACCAGTAGGGGCTACAACAAGTACGTTTTTACCCTCGATAATTGGGGTAAAGGTCTCCTTCTGAACGGTAGTGAGGTCGTCCCATCCTTTTTCCTTAATGAGCGACTGCAGTTTACAGTGTAATTTATGCACTAATAATCACCGTTATTTTAATGCACAATACACCGCTATTTTTAAAAATTTAAATTCTCCGTTTGTTGTATGAAAGCAAAATTAGAGTGTATTGTATGCGGGAGAAAATTCCCTGAAGGCCAAGGGATTAAATTAACAATGAAGGGAGAGGATTACTATTTTCACAGCAAGGCTTGTGCTTATACGTTTCTAAAGGAAGCGGTTTATAATGTTGATGTGGACGAGATTTCAGGGATTTTTAAAGAGTTAAGAAAGAAGTACGAGGAAATTGACGAAAAAAAGAGGCAAGCTGCAAAGAAAGTTATATGAATCCGTTACTCAGCCCTCATCATGTTTATTTCAGTGTCCGCTATACTCTTCACAATTTAAATCAGCTTTATTAAAGTTTAAAATAATTTTCATATCGGAATGCCGGGCATTCAACCCAAGAGGGTTAACACTTACGAGTGGAGGATTGAAAAGGGAACCCAAGAGTGTATGAAAGTACCCGTAACAGTGTTTGCTGACGATGTGTTAATTGAGAAAATGAAACAGGACTTAACGTTGAAACAAGCGATGAACGTTGCATGTTTACCCGGAGTACAAGAATCCGTTTACGTATTACCGGACGGACATCAGGGTTATGGATTCCCGATAGGTGGAATCGCTGCTACAGCTATAGACGAAGGAGGAGTTGTTTCACCGGGCGGAATAGGTTACGATATTAATTGCGGAGTCAGATTATTAAGGACAAACTTAGACTACAAAGACGTAAAGGACAAGCTCAAGGATTTGGTCGAGGAAATTTATAGAAATGTGCCTAGCGGAGTCGGAAGTGAAGGAAAGGTTAAGTTAACTTTACAACAGTTAGACAACGTATTGGCTGAAGGCGTTAGGTGGGCTGTAGATAACGGTTACGGTTGGGACAGAGATATGGAACGCATAGAGCAACATGGTAGTTGGGATTTAGCTGATCCGTCGAAGGTAAGCCCTATTGCTAAGCAGAGGGGTCACACTCAGTTAGGTACTTTGGGAGCTGGAAATCACTTCTTAGAGATACAAGTAGTAGACAAGATATACGACCCAGAAGTAGCGAAAGCGATAGGAATTACCCATGAAGGACAAGTAACAGTGATGGTTCACACAGGATCTAGAGGATTAGGACATCAAGTAGCAAGCGACTACTTGCAGGTTATGGAGAGGGCTATGAAGAAGTATAACATTCAAGTCCCAGATAGAGAACTTGCAGCTATACCTTTCAATACTAGAGAAGCTCAGGACTATTTCCATGCTATGGTCTCAGCGGCGAACTTTGCGTGGACTAACAGACAAATGATAGCCCATTGGGTTAGGGAGAGCTTCGGGAGGGTTTTCAAAGTAGATCCGGAGAAATTGGACTTAAACATAATTTACGACGTAGCACATAACATAGCTAAAATTGAGGAATACGATATTGAGGGAAAAAGGAAGAAAGTATTAGTTCACAGAAAAGGAGCTACTAGGGCTTTTCCTCCGGGGAGTCATGAGATTCCCCCTGACCACAGAAGTACGGGTCAGATTGTCCTGATCCCCGGAAGCATGGGTACGGCCAGCTATGTCATGGCTGGTATACCTGAGGGAAGAAGGACTTGGTTTACGGCTCCTCATGGTGCTGGACGTTGGATGTCAAGAGAAGCAGCGGTGAGAAGCTACCCGGTTAATAACGTAGTACAAAACTTAGAGCAAAAGGGAATTGTAATAAGGGCAGCTACGAAGAGAGTAGTTGCCGAGGAGGCTCCCGGTGCTTATAAGGATGTAGACAGAGTGGCAAAAGTTGCACATGAAGTTAAGATAGCTAAGTTGGTTGCTAGATTAAGACCAATAGGTGTGACCAAGGGATGAAAAGAGAAGATTTACTTAAGGAACCTATAGAGGATATAACACTAGAGGATCTTAGAGGAGTAGAAAAGATTTTACCAGTATTGGATAAAATATATGGTTTTTCGGCGGAAGCCATAGTAAGGGGGTCTAGGATCTTAAAAGACATGATGAAAGATGCGGACCTCCGTTTTCTTTCCTTTACCGCTAATTTAGTCTCAACTGGACTAAGAGGACTCTTTGCTGATCTCATAAGGAAAGGGTATTTTAACGTTGTAATAACTACTGGAGGGACTATTGATCACGATATAGCCAGAGGCAACGGCGGTAAATACTACAAGGGATTGTTCGAATACGATGACATAATGTTACGGGAGTTGGAAATACATAGGCTTGGAAACGTGATAGTCCCGTTTGAAAGTTACGGTAAGGTAATCGAGGAAGTAGTCAGGAAAAATATTGAAGAACTCGTAAGGATAAAGAAAGAGTGGCCGGTTTATGAATTATTATGGGAGTTTGGTAAGAGGATAGACGATAAGAACTCTATATTAAGAGCAGCTTATGAAAAGAAAGTACCGATTATAGTACCCGGTGTAGTTGACGGATCCTTCGGAACGAATCTCTTTATATTTTCCCAATTTGACGGGCTGAGGATTAACTTATTTGAAGATATGAAGATGGTCAAAGACCTTATTTTTTCGTGCAAGAAGTCAGGAGCCTTAATAATTGGTGGAGGGATCAGTAAACACCATACCATCTGGTGGAATCAGTTTAAAGACGGTCTCGATTACACTGTTTACGTAACTACAGCTCAGGAATATGATGGGAGTCTTAGCGGAGCTAAACCCAGGGAAGCAATATCTTGGAATAAGATTAAGCCGGTTAGTGAAAACGTAGTTATATACGGAGACGCTACTGTAATTCTTCCGATCTTGTCAGCATCCTTATTAATGTAATCATACTATAATTAAAAATACAGTTTATACCGCGTGGTGCTCATGTCTTCCGAGAAATATACAAGTATTTCACCTGCAGAGTTCTTCAAGAGAAATCCAGAGTTAGCTGGATTCAGCAACCCAGCCCGTGCCTTATATCAAACTATAAGAGAGTTAGTAGAAAATGCGTTAGATGCCACTGACGTCCATGGTATTTTGCCTTCAATCAAAATTTTGATAGACTTAGTAAATCCGGATAAGCAGGTCTACAAGGTAAACGTAGAGGATAACGGTATAGGTATACCTCCTCATGTTGTACCTAATGCTTTCGGCAGAGTACTTTACAGTTCGAAGTACGTTTTAAGACAGACCAGAGGAATGTACGGGCTGGGTGTCAAGGCGGCTGTACTCTACAGCCAGATGTATCAGGATAAACCGGTTGAGGTTTATACTTCTCCTTTAAATTCAAAAAGGATTTACTACTTTAAACTGAAGATAGACGTAACTAAAAACGAACCAGTAGTACTTGAAAAATATTCAGTTTCCAACGATAAGGGGTGGCACGGAACCTCTGTGACGTTATACTTGGTTGCAGATTGGCAGAGGGCTAGGTCGAGAGTATATGAATACATTAAGAAAACTTATGTTGTAGCACCCTATGCAGAGATCACGTTTAGAGACCCTGATGGTAATGTAGTGTATTATCAAAGGCTAACCGAGAAATTACCTAAACCACCAGAGGAAGTGAAACCACACCCCTACGGTGTAGATATAGAGTTGATTAAATACCTTATAACTAAGTTGAATAAGCCATTACCGGTTAGGGATTTCCTGATTAATGAGTTCCAGAGCATCGGTGATGTAACTGCTGATAAGATTCTAGAGTTAGTAAATATAAACAAGAACAAGAAGGTTACTGACCTCACTGACGAAGAGATCTCTAGGCTAGTAGAAGTGATGAAGAAGTTTGAGGACTTCAGACCGCCTTCAGCAGAAGCGCTTTCAGTAATAGGTTCTGACATAATTGAATTAAGCCTTAAGAAGATCTTTAACCCTGAGTTTGTAGCTGCTATAACTAGGAAACCGAAAGCATATCAAGGGCATCCGTTTATTGTTGAGGCTGGAATTGCTTATGGCGGAGCAATACTGCCATCTCCTGAACCCGTAGTGTTAAGGTATGCGAATAAGATCCCTTTAATATATGACGAGAAGTCTGACGTGATCTGGAAGGTAGTAAGTGAGGAGATGGACTGGAAAAGGTACGGTATAGAGGAAGAACAGCCACCTTTAGTTGTCATGGTTCACTTGTGTAGTACTAAAGTCCCGTATAAGAGTGCTGGCAAGGAAAGTATTGCAGACGTCGAGGAAATTGAAAAGGAGATTAAGCTTGCATTAATGGATGTCGCGAGGCAGTTAAAGGCTTATATTAGTGAAAAGAAAAAGGAGGAAGAGGCTAAAAAGAAGCTTATTACATACCTTAAATATATTCCTGAAGTGAGCAGGAGCCTGGCGATATTTGTTACAGGAGAGAAGGAAAAAGTCCCAGAGGTTCAGAATTCAATTAGAGAACAGTTGCTTAATCTCGTGCTAAAGAAACTTGAAATTGAGGATAAACAATTAGTAGAGGAAATTAAAAACTATAAGGTTGAGGAGTTATGACAGAACTTACTTCAAAGGTCGACCGCGAGGCTAGGAAGAAGGCTTCTCAAATTTTACGAGACACTTTTCTTAAAGTGATAGAACAAATTAATAAGAGAGAACCACCCGTAATGGAAATCCCCAAGAGGACTTTGTCTAACACTATATACGACGAGAAAAGAGGTTTGTTGATCTTAGGAAAGGAAAAGTTAAAGAGAAACTTCCTAGACCTTAATGAGGCAAAGCGATTTATGCAAACTACTCTAATGGCGAGTATTATATACGATGCGTTAGTGAACGATGAGTACCCGACAATACGTGATCTGTATTACAGAGGTAAGCACTCTATAATACTTAAAGGAACTAACAAAACTTATGAGGAGAACACTTGGGATGAACAAAAAGAGTCTGACAGTGTGATCGTAGATATAGAGGTCTTCACCAATCTCTTGAGGGAGGACATGTTAATTCTAAGCAAAGAGAAGGGAAAAGTGGTAGGGGATATGCAGATTAGAAGTGGTAACGACGTTATAGACTTGAGTAAGATGGGTCACGGTGCATATGCGATAGAACCTACTCCTGATTTAATTGACTTCGTGAACGTGAACGCTGAGTTCGTTTTAGTCGTGGAGAAGGACGCTGTATTTCAGCAACTTCACAGAGCTGGTTTTTGGAGGCAGTATAAGGCTATTTTGATAACTAGTGCCGGTCAGCCTGATAGAGCTACTAGGAGGTTCGTGAGGAGGTTAAATGAGGAACTCAAACTCCCCGTTTATATTTTAACTGATGCAGACCCCTACGGATGGTATATCTATAGTGTATTCAGGATAGGTTCGATCCAACTATCCTATGAAAGCGAGAGGTTAGCTACCCCTAATGCTAAGTTTTTAGGAGTCTCGATGACGGATATTTTCGGAGACAAGAATAAGAAGCCCTACCTTTCAGAGCAGGAGAGGAGGAATTATATCATCAAGGCTAAGGAAGCGGACGTAAAGAGGGCTCTTGAAATAAAGAACTACGATTGGTTTAAGACGAAAGGGTGGCAACATGAGATAGAGATCTTCTTGGATAAGAAATCTAAGTTGGAGATCGAGGCTATGGCTAGTAAGGGATTAAAATTCTTAGCATTCCAATATATTCCAGAAAAGATTAAGAGCGGAGATTTCGTAAGTTAGAAGTCAGCCGAGACAGGTTATATCACCGGTCAACTTTATTGGGCTCTTCATCCCTTATTCAATGTATTCCAAGATGTCATTAAAAGTGTTTCTTCTACATACTTTACAATATTGGTAGATCGCCGGTTGTTTGCTTATGTCGAAACTGATATTTATTACCCATTCTGTCTTACAGTTTCTGCACCTTACTTTCCACGGCATACCCTTATATATGATCGAAGGTAAAAATAAGTTGCTGTGAAGAGGTTAGACTGGCTGAAATATGATGAAGGGCCAAAGCTCGGAGCTTAAATCTTCTAAACTTCGTGACAATGACAAAAGAGTTTAAAACCTAATGTGAATTAGGATAATTGGGAGTAATCGTGAGCATTCAGTACACCACGGTTGGCGATTTAAAGGTTGGAAGTTACGTAGTTATAGATGGAGAACCTTGTAGAGTTGTAGACATCACTAAGGCAAAGACCGGTAAGCACGGTAGTGCTAAGGCGAACGTCGTGGCAATCGGTATTTTCACCGGTCAAAAGAGGACTATAATGGCTCCCGTTGATCAGCAGGTTGAAGTTCCAATTATAGAGAAGCATGTAGGTCAGATACTCGCAGACAAAGGTGACACTGTTCAAATAATGGACTTAGAAACTTACGAGACTTTTGATATTGAGAGGCCTAAAGAACCTGAACTTGCGGATAAAATAAGGCCAGGTGCCGAGATAGAGTATTGGGACGTAATGGGTAGAAAAAAGATTGTAAGGGTTAAGTAACCTTGCTTGATAATTTAAAAGATGCAGTAAAGAAATTTTTAGGTTCTTCTGATTATAATAAGGCTGTTAATGATTTCATAAAAGACCTCCAGATTTCTCTCATAAAAGCTGATGTAAATATTAAACTGGTTAATGAATTAACTACAAAAATTAAGAATAGGCTCGCAAATGAAAAGCCACCATCTGCTATCGAGAGAAGAGAGTGGTTTATCTCAATAGTTTACCAAGAGCTAACTAACTTGTTTGGGGGAGATAAAGAACCTAATGTAATGCCTAAGAAACTTCCTTACGTGATAATGCTTGTAGGTGTACAAGGAAGCGGTAAAACCACTACTTCAGGAAAATTAGCATTATTCTACAAGAAAAAAGGGTATAAAGTAGGATTAGTGGCTGCAGATATATATAGACCTGCTGCTTATGAACAACTTCTACAAATAGGAAACCAAATAGGTGTACCTATATATGGTGAGCCTGGGAATAAGGACGCTATACAAATAGCTAAGAACGGTGTAGAAAAGTTCCTCAAGGAAAAATACGACGTCGTCATAGTAGACACTGCAGGAAGACATGGTTACGGGGAAGAGGTTAAACTGTTGGAAGAAATGAAGAACATTTATCAGAGTATAAAACCGGACGAAGTAATCTTGGTGATAGATGCTTCTATCGGACAAAAGGCTTACGATCTAGCTTCTAAGTTCCACACCGCGAGTCCTATAGGCTCTATCATAATCACTAAAATGGACGGTACTGCTAAAGGAGGAGGAGCACTCTCTGCTGTAGCCGCTACAGGGGCTGCTATTAAGTTTATAGGCACTGGCGAAAAGCTCGATGAGCTCGAAGTGTTTAATCCTAGAAGGTTTGTCTCACGCATATTAGGAATGGGTGATATTGAGGCTATAATAGAGAAGATCAAAGGAATAGAGGAATATGAGGAGATAGAGAAGAAAATGGAGGAAGTGTTAACGGGTAAGACTAAACTCACTTTAAGGGATGTTTATAAACAGTTGAATGCGATGAGAAAGATGGGTCCCCTCAATAAGATTCTCCAGATGATCCCTGGTTACAATATTTTATCACAAATACCAGAAGAACAACTTAAGTTAGGAGAGGAGAAGATAAGAAAATTCATGAATATCATGAATTCAATGACTTATAAAGAACTCGATAACCCTGACATAATAGACAAGTCTAGAATAAAGAGGATCGCAAAGGGGTCTGGAACTACGCCCGAGGAGGTAAAGGAGCTCCTTAAACAATATGAAATGACAAACAACTTATTAAAAATGATGAGGAGGAAGAAAGGTCTTGCAAAGCTTTTTGAAGGGAGAGATATTAAATAAGGCTTTTACTCTTCTTTCTAAATATCCTCTTTGTAACAGTTGTTTAGGCAGATGCTTTGCCAGATTGAGTTATGGACATACTAACAATGAGAGAGGTAAGGCAATGAAGTTGGCACTTTTGATGGAGATCGATAAGATGATTAAAGATCATGAGATTCAAGACCTTACAGAGCTAAAGGAGGTATTCTTCAACATTGGAGAGCTTGCTTCGCCTCTATTTTCCCTCTATTATAATGAGGGGTTCCAAAAAAGAAGCTGTTACATTTGTGGAGACAAAATAGAAGAGATTAAGGATAAATTCGAGAGAAACGCGTTACAAATCCTCAAGGAGAAAGGTTATAAGACTTTCGTTCTAGGTGTCAACTTACCTACTTATTTGAAGAGGTTGGAAGAGGATTTCATAGTTAGTAACGACTTGACCTATTACGAGAGTATTAAGAACGAGATTAAGAGAGATGTAGGAAAGAGGATAGCTGAGAAGGGCTTTACGCCTGCTTTTGAAGATGCAGAGGTCGAACTGATTTACGACATCGAGTACGATGCGGTCTTAGAGGTAAAGAAGAGCTATAAGACATTAGTTTTCTATAACCGGCTATCGAGAAATGTACCTATATCTAGCTGGTATGCTAAAGATGGAATATCCTTGGAGAGTTCTCTCACTAACACTAAGTTATACGTACCGTTTTCGGAGCCATCTGAGTATAGAATTTTAGAAGAGTATCCTTTGATAGTTGAGGGAGAAGTTAAGGACGTAGCAGGGTACTATTTTAAACCTTACGGAAAGGTTCAGGGTAGGGAGCTTTCAACAATATTCACCCTAAAACCTACTAACAGAACTTATAGGATTACCGTCTACTCAGAAAAACCGGTTGAAGGAGGTATGAACATTTACCAAGGAGTTTATGACTTGTTTTTAACGGTGAAAGAACCAGAGGAGCTAAAGGCAAAAATAAACGAACTTGAGAATAGAGGCATGGTTATACTAGGCATAGATTTAGTAACCACTTCAGGTAAGGTGAATACGTTATATACAATCCTTTACAAGGATAAAATAGGATAAACGTGAACGTGAATATAAACGGTAAAAAAGTACTTATTACCGCTTCAAGTGAAGGTATCGGTTTCGGGATAGCAAAGAAGTTAGCTAGAGAAGGTTGTAGACTGGTTTTGACCTCTAGAAACAAAGAAAAATTGAATAAAGCCGTTGAAAGTTTAAAAAAGTATAACCCTGAGGTATATGGTTTCCAGTCTGATCTCAGTAAGCTCGATAGTTTGGATGACCTAGTTAACTTTGCGTTAGAGAAGTTAGGGAATGATATTGATGCTCTAATTTACAACACGGGGAATCCTCCTTCAGAGCCCTCTACTTTCGCTGAAACTACCATGGAGGATTGGTTTTATTCTGTAAATCTTTATCTGCTTAGTGCTATAAAGTTAACTAAATCACTGCTACCGTATATGGTAAGGAAGAGAAGTGGTAGATTGATATATTTATCCTCATGGACTGTGAAACAACCTCAGAGTATATTCGTGTTAGCTGATGTTTCCCGTTCCCCATTGATACAATTGGTTAAAGTAGTCTCTAAAGATTACGGTCAATTTAACGTAACAGCTAACGTGATCCTTATGGGAAGTTTTGAGACTGAGGGAGCTAAGAGGAGCTTAAGGAGATTAGCTGAAAAATTGGGAATAAGTTTTGATGAGCTCTGGCAGAAAGAGGTAATCTCTCGCTCGCCGTTAAAGAGAACTGGGGACGTGGAAAAAGAATTGGGATCATTAATAACTTACCTTCTTTCGGAGTTCTCTTCATATATAACGGGGTCTGTAATACAAATTGATGGGGGAACTAGTGATGCAATATAATTTAAGGAAGTCCTTCAAGTTATCTTTAGCTTACTATTGGTATTATCCTTTACATGAGTTGTAAAAAGGTTTTTAAAGTTGTCTAAAATAGTATAGTAATGATTGATATGGCTGATAAAAAAGTAAAAGTAAAAACTCCAGGGGGTAAAGAGATGGAGCTTGCACCGGAGAAAACATGGGTATTAGCTCCTAAAGGAAGGAAAGGTGTAAAGATAGGGTTATTCAAAGACCCCGAGACTGGAAAGTACTTCAGGCATAAACTTCCAGATGATTATCCAGTTTAACGCGATTTTTATATGCTTAAGCTAAAACTTGTTTTTACTTGTTCTTTTGTTTGTACGATCATACAGTTGAGCTTTAATTTTACCTCAAATGATTTATTCCTCAAATGATAGTGACATTGAAGATAAGCGGGAAATTTTTTGATGACGAAAATCCGACTAATTTGGAAATTATAAAAAAATCCGTACTCTCTCTACTAAATTCTGGACATAGAGTAGCTATTGTGACTGGAGGAGGAGGTACCGCGAGAAAATACATAAACTTGGGAAGAAAAGCTGGTATCAAAGAAGCTCACTTAGATCTTCTAGGTATTTGGGCGTCACGCCTTAACGCCTACCTGGTAGCTTTCTATCTGGGAGACCTTGCTTATTCCAAGGTTCCCGAAAGTCTAGAGGAGTTTATTGAAAAATGGAGTTACGGTAAGGTTGTAGTTACTGGAGGTTTTCAGCCTGGTCAATCTACTGCGACCGTAGCGTCTCTGGTTAGTGAAGCTACCAATAGTGATCTTTTAGTTCTAGCCACTAACGTAGACGGAGTTTATGATAAAGACCCTAAAAAGTTCTCCGAAGCTAGATTATTACCTCGACTTAGCACTATTGAGCTGAAAAAAATCTTAGAGTTAACGCAGTCAGTTAATGCAGGAACTTATGAGCTTTTAGACCCATTAGCGATTAAAATTATAGAAAGATCGAAAATAAAAGTACTGGTTGTTAATTTCAAAAACTTAGACAAGCTTTTAGATATTATATCAGGGAATATAAGTATAGGAAGTTTAGTCCTTCCGGTGTAAAATATGTCAATAATGGATGAAGAGGAGTTTAAATTAATTAGACAATACAAGAATAAAATAGATTTACAAACTGTTATATCAATACTAGAGGAGATCGAACAAGATTATATGCACAGTGAGAATCTGACTTCATCTATAATTTTTGTGTATACTAATCACCTTGATGTTATAAGGCAAAATAGAGAATTTTATGAATTACTCTCAAAAGTTTTGGAAAAATATTCAAAGAGAATTGGATTTGAGAACATTTCACAACTCGTAATAAACTCTCTTAAATAGTACGGTTTTGAAACCACTCTTTACCATTTTATTTATAACCACATTACTGTCATAGACATTACAAATGAAAGTAGGAATCCTTGATTCAACACTTAGAGAAGGAGAACAAACACCTGGAGTAGTATTTACCGTAGAACAGAGAGTTGAAATAGCTAAAGCGTTATCTGATATAGGCGTTACAATGATAGAAGCAGGACACCCTGCAGTGTCTGCTGACATTTACGAGGGTATAAAAAGAATAGTCAAAATGAAGAAGGAAGGCGTAATTACTTCAGAAATACTAGGGCACAGCAGAGCAGTCAAAAGGGATATTGAGGTGGCAGCTGAATTAGAAGTAGATAGAATTGCAATTTTCTATGGTATAAGCGATATTCATTTAAAGGCAAAGCACCATGTCACCAAGGAAGAAGCACTGAAGATAATTTCAGAGACCGTGAGTTACGCTAAAAGCCACGGAGTTAAGGTCAGATTTACTGCTGAAGACGCTACACGAGCAGATTACCAATATCTTCTTGAAGTAATAAAGACTGCCAAAGACGCAGGTGCTGATCGTATAAGTATTGCAGATACTGTAGGAGTTTTGTACCCTTCGAAAACTAGAGAGTTATTTAAGGATCTAACTTCTAGATTCCCAGACGTAGAGTTTGATATACATGCACATAATGATCTGGGAATGGCTGTAGCAAACGCTTTGGCTGCGGTAGAAGGAGGGGCTACTATTATTCATGCAACCGTAAACGGACTGGGAGAGAGGGTAGGAATTGTTCCTCTTCAAGTAGTAGTTGCCGCATTGAAATATCATTTCGGTGTAGAGGTCGTTAAACTAGAAAAACTACCTGAGGTAGCCAGTCTTGTTGAGAAATATAGCGGGATTCCGATGCCTCCGAACTTCCCGATTACCGGTGATTACGCGTTTGTGCATAAAGCGGGAATTCACGTTGCCGGAATTCTTAACGACCCGTCAACCTATGAATTTATGCCACCCCAAACTTTCGGAAGAAATAGAGATTATGTAATAGACAAATATACTGGAAAACATGCCCTTAAAGACAGATTCGAAAAGTTAGGTGTCAAGCTATCTGATAGTGAATTAGATCAAGTTTTAGCTAAAATAAAAGCAAACCCTAGTGCAAGATTCTATCGTGACGTAGATCTACTGGAGCTTGCTGAGAATGTTACCGGGAGAATACTAAAACCGAGACCTCCTGAAAACATTCAGGCTATCGTATCCGTAAAATGTGACTCGAATGTTTACACAACTGCTATAACTAGGCGCTTATCGGTAGTACAAGGAGTTAAAGAAGTAATGGAGATATCTGGAGATTATGATATAATAGTGAAGGTTGAGGCTAAAGATACTAATGAGTTAAATCAAATAATTGAAAGTATAAGATCCGTTAAGGGAGTTAGGTCTACTCTTACATCTTTAGTCCTCAAGAAGTTGTAAAGTTTTTAACACCTTCTTGCGAATTCGTGAAGCATATGCGGATGAAAAGATTTTATTTTTAACTTTCAACCTACCCTGCTCATTTTTAATTTTTCAGTTACTTCATGAGAAGTAAGAGAGGAATCTCAAGTATATTAGGTGCTGTAATACTAGTGCAAATAATAATAATGTCATTATTAGTAGTTTTATCCGTAGAGCAACAGCTAGGTTCATCATCTCAAAATCTGATAAAGAGATTAAATTATTATTCACAGAACTCTCCTCTTTCTATAATAGAAATTAATGGAAATTATTATATAACTTCTCCCAACCAACAATACATATGTTACATAATATATCCGAATGAGTTAAAACCAATACATGAGAAAATCAGTATACCAGTTTCTATAAACTCATTATTAGGGGGATATCCATGGGCTATTATTATTACAAATAAGGGCACTTGGTATAACGTAACGTCTTTAGGAATATATTCCGATACAGGTAACAAATTATACTCTTTACAGCAACTGGTTAGTATGGCTGGAATTCCGTATTCAGGGAACTTCCCAATAACTGAGGTTGAAAGTCCGGATTGGGATTATCTAAGAGGTATAAGCACACCAGATCCCTTTGCTTTAGCACCTTTAAACCTCACTCTGGTATTACTCGATAATAATTGTGTACCGATAGGTAATATTACTTATCCATATGAGATTACAAACACAATTTTGAAGATTATCCCACCCGGTCAATACCAATGGATAAATTTGACGTTCAAAAAACCAAATTTAAATGAGCAGTTGACCTTAAACCCGATTGCCCCAACCGATTTTAGTTACTGTTTAGGTGGCTTATATCTACCTGTTTATAGTGAAACTAAAAATCATTATAGTGTCGGTTATATATATTATGCAATAGGTGTAGCGGAAGGTTTAAATAATCTCGTACCGAGTATTACGGGTTCAAGCTATTCATACTACGGTACTATATGTTACGATTACAATTATTATGGTGAAACATTCGTACCAGACCCGTTCCTTTTCTACACAGCATTTTTCCAAGTTGATATAAACCCATCTAATTTAACAGTATACTACTACGTAGAGTATGGCACGTATCTATACACAAATGGAGTAATTAATAAATGGCATTATATAGGCTCTGTGAAGTTTACTAAAAACGTATTATTTAATAATGCACCTTTGTACATAGCTATTCCAGAAGGAGTTTATTTGTTAAACGTTAGTACTTGAAAAATAAATTAAGAATGCAAGTTTCTATTCCTTTTTATTATCATCTTTTTTATTACAATACCTTTTTATTATCTCTTGAATTATAGAAGATGTACTCGAATGTTCATACGTGGATATCCTTTGAGGTAATCGCATAATTTGAACGTTTTCTAAACCTCTTTTTTTAAGCTCATCAATTAATTTACTTTCATCGACTTTCTGATCTGGTCCTAAGAATAACACGTCAGGACGCACTCGTTCCACACTCTTTAGGAAGTCGTTTTCGTCGCCTAGGAAGGCTTCGTAAACATATCTTATGCTTCTTATTACCTCTAATCTATGATTTTCGTCATTTATGGGTCTTCTTCCCTTTATTTTTTCCGAATTTTTGTCCCTAGCTACAGCTACATGTACTAACCCGTATTTAGACGCCTCTTTAAGTAGTTCTATGTGTCCAGGATGAATAATGTCAAACGTTCCTGCTACAAATACTTTCTTCGGTATTTGTAATTCTAAATTTATATTCTCGTTGAAAGCAATAGAATCTAGCAGACCTTCAGCATAGACTATATCTACTAGAGCAGTTATATAGTCTCCCTTTTCCAGATAGTATTTGGCATCCTGCGTATATTGTCGTGCTAAATCATAAATCTTTCTATATTTTTCTATAAAGAATGATGGAACTTTCTTAAGTCTTTCCTCCATTCCTCTAATATACTTTTCAGCCCTATTTTTTACCTCTTCATCAAACATTTTAACCCCTCGCTTTCCATGAAGTGTAGGGACTTAGAGGGATAAACTATTATATGTGGTTGGGGCTTAAACTGATAATTAACCACATCGCTAAGTTTCATTGCTACGACTTCTTCGTCTTGACAGCCCAATCTTTGTCCCACAATTATCACATCGTCTCGTGAAATAACTCTCATTTTCTCCATTTCTTCCATTTTAAGTAATAATGACACAGCTTCTATTGCACTCATTGGTTTATCGTCTCTTATATCTAAGTAAAAAACAGTATGAAGCTTACGCTCTTGATTTTCCTTAAGGACATAATAGGGTGTCGTATCTATTTTATCACCAAAAGGGTAAACTATAGTTACGGACTTTCCGAAACGATAAGAGGATAACATGCTTTTCGAGATCATGTAACAGTGAACCGAAACACCCGGAACAATTAGAAATTCGTGACCTCTATTCTTAGCCTCTGTTATTAGACTAATATGGGTAGTTGCTATCATAGGATCACCTATGGTAGCGATGGCAACGTTTTTTCCTTCATCTAGATATTGGAGAATTGTCTTGAAATTATTCTCCAATAGTGAACGATTCGCTGTAAATACATGAACATTATTCCCCGTTAGACTCGAGATTAACTCTTCATCAATGTCACACGATAGGGATGTATAGGAGTCTAAATATATTATATCTGAAGAGGATAACTCTTCTATAGCCTTTTTAGTCAGGAACTTACTGGACAAGCCTAGGCCGATTAGCTTTAACAGAGACACTTATGAAAGAGAGATTTATTAGATTTAAGATTTAGTATTACACTCATAAGTAAGGATATGATGAATTTAGCTTCTGAGATTTTTATTGCTGAAGACTTACCTGTAGTTTACGTAAAACCACTGAACGCCGTAGTTTTATCTGACGTTCATATAGGTTATGAGGAGGACATGGCTTCCAAGGGAATTTTTATACCTAAAATTCAGAAGAAAAGATTCCTAACAGTATACAAGAGAGCTCTTAAAGTCTTTAAAACTAATAAGTTAGTCGTGAACGGTGATTTTAAACATTCATTTAGTAAATTAAGCAAGCAAGAGAGGGCTGAACTTACAGAAATACTTACAACGCTTAAAGAGGAAGGAGTGGAGTTAAAAGTTATAAGGGGTAATCATGACAATTACCTTTCCTCACTTCTAGAGAAATTTGATAATGTAGAACTTCTAGATGAAATTGTTTATGATAAAATAATCATCTTTCACGGTCATAAAGAGATATCAATAGAGAAGGGTCGTATTTATATAATAGGTCATGAACATCCAAGATTGAGCATAAGGGATAAGCTGGGATTTGCACATAAAATTCAGTGTTTCTTAAAGGTACCACTGAATGAAGGAGCAACAGCCATTGTATTACCTGCAACCGGAACTTATCAGTCTGGTAACGACATCTCGTTAATTCACACGAATTATATGTCACCTTTAATGAGAAAAAACGGAGTACTAGAAAAGACTAAACCTTACGGGATTATAGAAGGACAAGGAATAATGGAGTTCCCTGAACTCAGTCTTTTAAAAGACCTCATCCTTTAAAAAACAAGTTATTTATAAATGTCTTTATAAACTATTTTTAGGTGGTCTAAATATCAGAAATACCCTATAAGGCAGTAGTTAATATCGAGAATATAGTAGCTACTGTAACCCTTGAACAGTCGTTAGACCTTTACGCAATGGAGAGAAGCGTTCCAAACGTTGAATATGACCCTGATCAGTTTCCAGGTTTAATTTTCAGACTTGAATCTCCCAAGGTTACTTCATTAATTTTCAAGTCAGGTAAAATGGTAGTAACCGGAGCTAAAAGTACTGATGAATTGATCAAGGCAGTAAAGAGAATTATAAAGACGCTTAAAAAATACGGAATGCAACTTACCGGAAAACCTAAGATACAGATTCAAAACATAGTTGCATCAGCTAACCTTCATGTAATAGTTAATTTGGATAAGGCAGCATTTCTCCTTGAAAATAACATGTACGAGCCTGAACAGTTCCCAGGTTTAATATATAGAATGGACGAGCCTAGAGTAGTTTTACTCATATTCAGTAGCGGAAAAATGGTAATTACTGGAGCAAAGAGAGAAGACGAGGTACATAAGGCTGTAAAAAGAATTTTCGACAGGCTTGCCGAATTAGACTGTATAAGACCGGTAGAGGAAGAAGAGTTAGAGTTTTAAGAAAGTGTTGAATAGGTGAGAAACATGGCATTAAAACATCAGAAATATCAATATGTTCAAATAAGTCCGGATCATTTTGTAAAGATCCGTGTCTTCAAGTCTAGACTTGAAGAGTCTAATCCGCCAGACGCATATCTCATTTTAAACAGACTTGTAAAGAAGCTTCCTAGAAAAGCTAAAGTAATAAAAGTAGAAGATTTACCCGTCGAAATTAGGGATAAATTAGGGACAAAAACAGAAGAAAAAACTGAAACTAAGAAGGAGCAGAAGTAGAGTTGAACTTATATTTTTCTATTATATTCATAAGTATATACACAGAGATTAAAACGAGTGTAGTTATAGATAAGGAATAAATAGTTTGTAAACCTACTTCTGTTGAATTCTGTTCTAGGTTTTTAGCCACTACCACTATAATGTAATATATTATGACTGTCGAAAAGATCCTAAAAATATCATGCCACACTTTTATATCTTTAGCTATTATTTTGTTAACAGCCTTACCTCCGAATAGAACTACAGAAGCAAAAACAACATAGGGAAGTATACTTAATAGAACCTGAAATTCCGTGAGTGCATCATAAGTTTTCAAGCTGATAAAAACAAAATAACCGTTTACTATACCGGCGATAAGAGAAATTAATGCAATAATTGATACTATAACCATAATAGTAGAGTTTTCCCACCAACTTTCTATTAAATCATCTATTCCCAAACCTCTAATTATGAGTGCTGTTGCTATAACCATCATGATTATAGGACCGGCATAAGCTGTTAAATTAAGCAGGGAAAAGAGACCTAATATAAACAAAATGATCCCTGGTACTCCTAAAAAAATCCGTGAAAATCTGGGTTCTGATAAGGCTCTCTTTATATACCTCCCAAGCAGAGCATAAGTCTCTTCAACTCCCCTATACTGCTCTACCAAAACTCTCTCTATACCTGCGATGGGAAGCCTCGATTGAATTATTGGGATAGCTTTTGCATCTTCAGGACTATCATATACTACTATAGCCTTAGATGGATTTACTTTTTCTATTACATCATCCAGTTTTTTTGAAAATTGTAACTGACTTTCCAATGAACTGCCTTCACTACCTGAAATAAATGCGATATCTACGTTTTGCCCTTCATTGCGCATTTTCTTGAATATATTATAAGCCACTATCATAGTGTTTAGATCTGAGTCGGTGGGAATTTTCTCCTCAGCGATCCTAATCGCTTGAGATACTTCTGACTCTCCTATAACTGGTGTCTTGATTCCAATCCTGCCTAAATCATCGTCAATATCAATGTATATTACCAGAATCTTCTCCATTATCATCATTTTGGTTGTAGTATAGTATTAAAAGTTCATCAAACGAAAGCCTCTTGTTAGTCTTCAATTTCTCTTCGATCTCTTTCCTTTTGCTCTCAATCATCTCCTTATTCACTGGATTAGCCTTTATCTGATTTTGGTATATCTCTGTCACATTCTTAGCATTCTTTATACTTTCCTTGATCTTCTTTAACTCATCTTTGAGCTGTTGAATTTCTTTTGATTTATTTTCTATATCTGTCCTAATAATTACAATCTGATCACTTATTGTTTTTATCTGATTATTTATGTCCTCTAATTCTTTTTTGAGTTTGTCTCTCTCCGCTTTCAGTTGTTGCAGAAGTTTTCTTTTCTCAGCAACTTGGCTACCTAATTCTAACATTTTTTGCCTTATATTAGATAGTTCCACTCTCTTAGCTAACAATTCTGCTTTACTTTCTACGTTCTTTTCCTTTAAAGAAGCTAGTTTCTTAGCAGTCTGTAACTTCCTTTCGAGTTCTGCTATTTTAAGAATAATTCTCTTTTCTTCTTCAAGTGAAAGAGTAGATGTTTGTAACTTCCACTCAAGCTGTTCAATTTTTTTCATTATCTGAACCGGATCTAACTTCTCTTTTACTTTCTCTGCATTCTTAAGCTGTTCAAACTCCTTTCTTATCTCGCTGATTACTTGAACTAAGTTTTGCTTCTGCGCTTTTAGCTGTCTTATTTCCTCGACCTTGGACTTTAACTCCTCCCTAACTTGCATGAGCTGTTCTCTTATAGATCTTATTTTTTCTACTTTTTCCCTCCTTTTTTCTTTTAGTTTCTTAACTTCTTCAATCAACTTTTCCTTCTTCTCTTTTAACTTTCTTATCTGCTCATATGCTAGTGAGAGCTTTTGTTGAATCTCGTCCTCTGAGGATTCAGCTGTTGACATTCACTTATCACTTTAATGTATGAAGATTTATTTTTATTTATAAGTAGCCGTAGGTTAATAAAGTATTTAACCCATAATCTAAATCCCAAGCAGAACGCCATTTTTCGTTCTCTCATGCTGGTATTATTATAAATACTATCTAATATACAAAATGAGATGTGGATCCTATGACAAAAATTAGACTTCTTGAAACTGGAAATTTCTATAAAAACAGTCTAGTTAATAAATGGCTAATTGAAGGAAAAAGAGAGATGGACTACTCTAAGTATAACTATATAGGAAAGATTATAGTTACAGAAAGTGGAAAAAGGATAGCAAAAGTTTTAGACATTATAGGTAATGTAAATAGACCGTTCATTTTGGCTGAACCCCTTACTAACGAGAAGCCTACCGAGAAATTGTTCATTGAAATTGTAGAAAGAAAGAAAGGAGGTAGAAGAAAATGATTAAGTGTCCTAATTGCGGTTCTTCTGATTCGATAACTTTTGATCATGAGAGAGGATTTCACGTATGTACCCGTTGCGGGTTCGTCATAGAGGATATGATAATAGATCAGGGACCAGAGTGGAGAGCGTATACGACTGAAGATCGTATGGAAAGGGAGAGAACAGGGTCTCCGATAACGGCTAAGGTACACGATTTTGGCATAACAACAAAAATCGGATATACCAAAGTCAAGGACAAGGCTAAGATACATAGATTGATACTGATGCAAAACAAATTAAGAGTACTTGCTAAGGAGAGAAAGTTAGTAACTTACTTGTCGGTATTAAATAGCGAAGCCTCTAAACTAAACTTACCTGATCATGTAAAGGAAACTGCAGCGTTACTGACAAGGAGGATAATAGAAGAAGGAAAAGCTAAGAGAATCGATATGTATACTCTAATTGCTGGAATCCTATACTATTCTTGCCAGGTTAACAAGATTCCCAAGTCATTGCAAGAGATAAAAAGTTTATATAATGTCTCCTCGTCCGATTTGTGGAAAGCTCTAGAGAGAATTCAAAGCGTGGCTAAAAGCGTTCAAGGTTTTAAGCCTACTATCAAACCTACTGAATATATACCGAAAATAATTGAAAAGTTAAACTTACCTCCTTACGTCTCTACTAAAGCATCAGAACTAGTCGATTTAATGCATAAAAACGGACTTACGAGTGGAAAGGGTTATACTGCACTTGCGGCTGCCAGTGTGTACTTAATAAGTACATTGATGGATGTAAAGAGAACTCAAAAAGAGGTGGCCGAAGCACTAAATATTACAGAAGTAACCATAAGAAATAGATACAAAGAAATAATCAGCAACTTCGACATAGAAGTAAAATTATGAGAGGGAAAAATAAATAAGCCTTAAACTATATATATATTTATTGATAATTCGGTGATTTTAGAATGGAGTCAAGTTCTTCATCATATGAGGATCTTATTTATCAAAAGATAAAGGAGGCGGGCGAAAAAGGAATTCCCTTAAAAGAACTCATTAAGGAACTCGGACTTGATAGTAGGACAGCTAATCTCGCCATACGTAAGTTAATGAACAAGAAAGTTATAAGGAAGAACTCAGTTAAAGAAAATGGCAAGACAGTTGTTAAGTATTTTATTAATGAGGAGCCGACGCTCATAACGGTTAACTTAGACAATATAATTGAGATACCTTGTTTTACGTGCAAGAATTTGACTAAATGTGGAAATGGAAGTGTGGTCTCACCCACAACTTGTACCTACTTATCTAAGTTTATACTAATGAACATAAAAGGAGCTAGTTAACCTTAATACACTCTATAACTTCTTCAAAGTTTTTACTGGTTTTTATTCCTACAGTATCAAAGTGAGTAGCTGAAGCTTCATTTAAACATTTTATGACTTTATCTTTAGGTGGTACGTTTCTTTTCAATCTGGGCGAAATAAAATCAAGTTTATAATAAGGTTCTTTGTATTCTGCTTCGACTGAAATTATCGAGATTAACCTAGATATAGTACTAAATGTAGATAGATAATTAAAGTGAACTAATCCCTCTTTAATCTTGTTGATCATACTTTTATCGTAAATTTCCCCATCCCAAGCAGGGCCGTAAGCTTTCATTGATGTCCCACATTTGGGGCATGTGGCATGTTGATAATAAACTGACTTATCTCTATAACCACACTTTGGACATTCATAATAGTAAACTAGTCTAGAAAGTAAACTGTCTGCCTTTTTAGCACCACCTTCTACCTTAAAAAACACCCTATAATAGTAGTCATTATAGAAGGAGAATACTGGTATTGCAGCTTTCTCTACTACTGCAGCTTCCCTTATCGCTTTTCCTATTAGCCCCCTTATTCCTACCTCTTTCGAAAAACTTAGTCTATCACAAATAATATCATATTTTCTTCTGGCTGAGGATTTAGAGGAACAAACTAGAGCTGATAGATCAGTCGCAGTAATCCCAACATAGCCCCCTCTTATAACTGAGTGGAAAGATGCTGGTAGGAAAGGTGCAGGTGTTCCAAAGGGATCAATGTCTATGAAGTCAGCTTTAACTTCATAAAGTAAGGAGTTTGCATCTTTATTAAATACCTTACCTCTAATGTTATTGATCTTTATATTTTCATTTATTAATTCAACAGCTTCTTTACTTAAATCATTAAATATCACTTCTTCGACGCCTTCTACCTCTTTAAAGTACCTTATTCCTCTTATTCCAGTTGCTGACAGTGCATCTACTATGCGTCTAGGTCTAATTATATTCAAAAATAGCACACTTATGTCTCTATTCAATTCCATTCTTGGGTTGTAGAAAACCGGAGCCCAACTAGGATCGAACTTACCTTCTTTTTCATATTCTTTAGGATCTGGGACTAAAATTTCAGCTTTTCCTTCCCGTATTTTAGTTAATTTCATTTTCAATCTTATCTATATCTTCTACAGTGTATGCATTGAAACTCTCTTTTTCATAAGCCTTGAGCGTCTTAGATGTTTTGGCAATGACCACTAGTTCACCGTTAACTTTAGAAACTAACTTACTTGCCTCATTAAATTTCTTTAGAGAAGTTGAAACGTTTTCTGCTTCAATACAGAAGAACATCTTTTTATTATCTCTGGAAGCCGCAAGGTCTACAGTAGTAAAATTAAATCTGACTATCTTATATCCGTTTCCCGCTAACTTTTTAACTAATAAGCTTGTTACATCTCTATCATTCCCTACATCCAAATCCTTGTCATCAACTTTTACATCTTCTGTCTTAAAATCACTTATTATGTCCCCTAATATTCTCTCTCCGAACATATCTACTAGTTTTTCGGCTACGTCAATTGATACGTAGGAGTCCTCTTTTTCATAATCATAAATCGAAATCCTAGATACTCCCAGCTTCTCTGCTAATTCACCCAAGCTCATACCTTTTTCTTCTCTTATCTTTCTAAGTTCTTTAGAGTTTATCTTTACGAAAATACCCCCTCTGGTTTTTAGCAAGAATATTTTCTCACCGCTAACTACTTTCTCAAACGTAGTGGAGCTCATTACCAACACCTTATCCCTATCATTTATAACTTCCTCGTCTACCTGATCGTCTATTAAGATAGGTAATGCGCCACTTAACGTAGCCATTTTCTTTAAGTCTTTTACTAGTTTGCTGTTATGGACGTATTTGCTGGAAGTTACTTTTAATATAAATGAACGCGAGTTATCTGCACTATCGCTCTTCTTTCTTGCAATTATATCTATAGATTTGTTTTTTTCTGGATAGTGAATGATAGAATAATCATAATACCCCCTTAACAAAACTCTTTCTATCTCGTTAATAGTACTCATCGTTTTCATCACCACTACCAAGAGAGCCTAATGGACTTAATGTAATAAACACGAGAGACTTATATTCTTTTATAATCTTTTCTACATCACCTATTGTCATATAACTTTTTATATCTTTCTTCAATAACATAGAAATTGCCTTATTTTCCCACTCTGAACCATTTAAAACATACTCACCTGGATTTAGAGTTTTAACAATTACAAAAGGGATCTTAACTAAATCCCATAAGTAAAGGGGGAGATTTTTAGATAGTTTTTCTAACTCTTCCTTCTTGAAGTAGTGTTTAAAACCGCCATTAACTTTTACGTAATTGTTACCGTCTAGAGCTTGCTTTAACGTTACGAATTCTTGTGGGTAATAAGAAATAGTTCCTTTAATTCCTATGTCGAAAATTTTATCGAACATGGTTTCACTTAAGTCTCGCCAATACCATCGCGTGATCTTTGTCGTAAGGGTCTAGTTGAATTACTTCGATCACATCGAATCCTTTTTCTTCTAATTTTTTAGCCTCACTCTTATAGATTTCTTTGGGATCTTTAGTTACGTCTATACTTCTGGCTTTTATTGCCATCATTAGATAACCTTTATCCTTCAAGAAAAACTCAGCGTTATAAATTGCTATATCGGTCTCATCTGGCTGTGCAATATCTACATAAACCACATCAACATCCTCAACTAGAGCCCTATAGTATTGTGGAAATCTAGCGTCTGCCAAAATAGGGAATAAATTAGGTCTGTGCTGTGCAACCAGAATAAGTTCCCTGACTACTCTAGGAGAGAACTCAACAGCATAAACTTTACCTTGCATTTCAACAATATCCGATACGTGACTTGGAGTTGTTCCTGAAGCAGCTCCTAGATAAAGAACCTTTGCATTCCTTGTTATTGGATTGTGTTTAAGCCCTTTCTGAATTGCTCCTGCAAGCTTACTTCTAAAGGAGTTCCATTCCCTATATTCAATACCGTTTACTTTGATCAATCTCTCGCCGTAAACATTATGGCCTGGTGCTAGATTCTTCGTACAAAGCCTTACAGTCCCGTCATTGTATACGCACTCATAGATGTTATCAAACTCGCTTTTCTCAACCTTGACTACTTCTGACATAATTTCTCACTCTCGCTTGTTCTTCTTTTTTCTCTTTTCATCCTTTTTACCTTTTTGTTTCGGCTTAGGTTGCTGTTGCTCCTGGACTTTTTTAGGTGGAGGCTGAGCATACTTTGTCTTAATCTCTTCGATCCTCTTCTTAAGTTCCTCATTTAACTTATCACCAATGAACCTACCGCTGAACTGATCTACTCTAGCAGCTATTGCTAACTTTGCTGCTAAAGCTCTAGCAATTTTACCCCTCTGCCATCTGGGGGATGTGTGAATATCGGGATATTGAAAGATGACACCGTGCTTTGGTGGTCTACCTTTCTTTCTTAACGCCCTAAAGAGTGCTTTTTCAGCTCCTAAGACTTGTATAGTACTTGCTGGCATTTTAGCTAAGTCCTCAAGACTTCCTGCTAAACTTAAAAGCCTAGCTCCCAGAGTAGGCCCCACAAGTGCGGTTATATTCGGAGCAACTTCTTTCATTACCGACTCTATATAATCAGTTAGCTCTCTTCTAATTCTGTATAACTCTAAGATAGTATCACTTAGCATTCTAACTGACTTAATATCTACATCTGTAACATCTGCTCCAATACTTTTTTTAGCCGCAGTAAGAAGTCTCTGTGATTTCTCTTTGCTTAATCCCAATTCTATCAGTCCTTCCTCATTTATCTCGTCTCTATAGCCGAACTTGGAAACTATTGATGCATATAATTCATGATCGTCAATTAAATTATCCAATTCTGGGAAATGGATGCTGTACCATTCCCTTAATCTCTCGGAGAATAAGTTGATAGTCTTATCTATATCGTCAATTGCTCTTATAGCCTGAATCGCTAGTAGATCCCTTTTACTTGCTGCGCCCCTTAGTTTCCTTCTTGTATATTCAAAGGATACTTCATACAAGAAGGAGTAAAGTTCTTCTTCCGACGAGACAAACTTAGTTTCTAAAGCTACTTTAGGAAGAGATTGCCTGAAAGTCTTACTTCCAATATTATGAATTTCTACTGATGCCTTCACTCCGCTCTTTTGAAGCTCTGGTATTTCAGCCTCATTCTCGACTACAACCTCGTCTGACCTTAACTTACTTATTAATTCTTTTGCTGAGGGTAGGGGAGTTCCCTTCTCGTTTTCTATAAGAGCTTCCACAACCTTACCTAAATCTTTAGGATTTAATACATAATCTAATAGCTTCCCTTGCTCGTCATATGCAAAGGATCCTATCGCGTGCTCTACTAAGTATATTTTCATCAATTATCAAACCCATTATTTAACATTTAAGTTTAAATTTTTCCTTTACCACATTTTATTTATGCCATCTCACGGTTCATTAACAAAGGCTGGTAAAGTAAGGAACGCTACACCTAAAATGCCTAAAAAGGAGAAGCACAAAGAAGTGCCGAGAGTTAGGAACAAGCTAGAGTACGAGAAGAGAGTACTTAAGGCATCACAAGCTAAAGCTAGGTAAAGATTTTTAGTCCCAGTTTTTCTCCTTTTATTATGTCTGAAACTTACGCAGGTAAGGCACTTGATTTTTTAAAGAAATTTAACTTACAAGAAGGGGATACCATAGAGCTTACAAAAAATGGGGTAATACTAAAAGGAATTATAATGCCCTCTTATTCTTCATCTGATGACATTTTAGTCATAAAACTTGATAACGGATATAACATCGGTATATCCGTAGATAGTATATCCGAAGTTAAGCTGATAAAGAGAGGAGAAAAAAGAGAGGAGAAAAGGGCAGAGGAGAAAGCGGTTAAAGACAAGAGTGAAGTCGTTATAATCAGCACTGGAGGCACTATAGTAAGCAAAATAGAATACGATACCGGTGCTGTAAGACCTGCTTTGACAACTGAAGAAATTCTCAAGTTCATGCCTGAGATAAACGAGATAGCTAAAATTGACGCAAAAGTTTTGTTTTCCATACTTAGCGAGAATATGAAGCCTGAATACTGGATAAAAATAGCAAACGAAGTAAAGAATGCTTTAGATAAGGGAGCAAAAGGAGTAGTTGTCGCTCACGGAACTGATACTATGGCTTACACAGCATCAGCTTTAGCATTCTCGCTTAAGAGCCTAACCGGACCGGTAGTTATGGTAGGGTCTCAGAGGAGTAGTGATAGACCAAGCAGCGACGCGCCTATAAACCTTTTGACCTCCGTTCTGGTAGCAAAAGATGCTCCGTTTGCTGAAGTTACGGTTAATATGCATGGGGAATCATCCGATACTTACACCCTAGTCCACAGAGGTGTAAAAGTTAGAAAAATGCATACAAGTAGAAGAGACGCATTCCAAAGTGTTAATGACCTCCCATTAGCTAAGGTGTATTATAGGGAAAGAAAAATGGAGATTCTCAGAGACGATTACATAAGGAAGAAGGACGCAAACGAAGTAGACGCTAAGTTCGACCCTAACGTCTTCCTATTAAAGTACTACCCTGGTCTATTGCCGGACATAATCGATTACTTAATGAATAAGGGTGTAAAAGGTATTATAGTCGAGGGAACTGGTTTAGGACACACGTCCTCCGAATTTTATAATGCGTTCAAGAAAGCTACTAAGGACGGTATATTTGTAGGGATGACTTCACAGTGCTTGTTCGGGAGGGTAAACATGAACGTTTATACTACGGGAAGACTCCTTCAGGAAGCTGGGGTAGTACCTTTAGAGGATATGTTACCTGAAACAGCTTTGGTCAAGCTCATGTGGGTTTTAGCTCATGAAACAGACTTAGATAAGGTTAAAGAGCTTATGCTCACTAATTTTGTAGGAGAAATTAATCCGATTCACGTTCCCGAAATGTATCCCAGGTGGTATCATGACAGAATTAGATTACAGTAAGTTAGGGTTAAAAGTAGGATTGGAAATACATCAGCAATTAAATACCTCTCACAAACTCTTCTGCAACTGTGATACATCTCTAAATGAAACCTTTCATGCATCATTAGAGAGGTATTTAAGACCCTCATTCAGCGAGTTAGGAGAAGTAGATATAGCTGCTTTGTTCGAGTGGCAAAAAGGTAAGAAATATGTTTATAAGTTACCCAAAAACTCATGCCTTGTCGAATGCGACGAGGAGCCCCCTCATTTGATCAACGAAGAGGCTTTGGGCATAGTCACGGCCATAGCCCTTTCACTCCACAGCACGTTAGTTGACGAAGTTTACGTAATGAGGAAAATAGTTATAGATGGCTCCAATACTTCCGGATTTCAGAGAACAGCTATTATAGCTTTGGGAGGATACATAGAAGTAGATGGTAATAAGATAGGTATACAAACAATTGCCCTAGAAGAAGACGCATCGAGAAAAATAAGTGATAATAAAGATGAAATCGTCTACAACCTAGATAGGCTAGGCGTACCGTTAATAGAGATCTCCACAGCCCCAGACATACATACACCAGAACAAGCTGAAAAGGTAGCCTTTGCAATTGGTCAGTTATTGAGAATGACCGGAAAAGTAAAAAGAGGAATAGGGACAATAAGACAAGACCTAAACGTATCTATTCAGGGTGGAGTTAAGACTGAAATCAAGGGAGTTCAGAGATTAGAGCTCGTCCCGGAGATAATAAGAAACGAAGCGAGGAGACAGTACGAGTTATTAAAGATCAAAGAAGAGTTAACTCAGAGAAGAGGAGTTACTAAAGAGTTGATTCTTGAAAATTATAAGCCTACAGACCTAACTTCGATCTTTGCTTCCACAAATAGTAGACTGGTAAAGAAAGAACTGGAAAAGGGAGCTTTAGTCTACGGAGTTAAGATACCTAAGTTTAGAGGGATTTTCGGATGGGAACTAATGAAAAACAGAAGGTTCGGAACGGAAGTTGCAGATTACGTGAGAGTTTTAGCCGGTCTAGGGGGACTATTTCACTCAGATGAATTACCCAATTATGGAATATCTCAGGAAGAAGTAGACAAGGTAAAGAAAGCATTAAATGTAAGTGAAGAAGACGCTTTCGTACTGGTAGTCGGGGATAAAGCTAGGTTACAACTGGCTCTCGATACGATAAGAGACCGTATTTTATACGCTCTGGAAGGGATCCCAAAAGAGACGAGGACTGCTCTAGAGGACGGAACTACAAAGTTTATGAGACCTCAGCCCGGTTCTGCCAGAATGTACCCAGAGACAGATATACCGCCTAGAAGAATTGACTCTAAGATAATAGAATTAGCAAAGACTTTTATGCCTGAGAAGCCTGAAAGTAAACTGAAAAAGTTTGTGGATCTGGGGTTAAGTAAAGAGCTTGCTACTGCGATGTTAAACAGTACCAAAATAGACCTTTTTGAAGAGCTTGTGAATAAATATTCTCCTAAAGTTTCTCCATCCGTGATTGCCTCAGTACTGGAGGTCAACTTAAAGTACGTAAAGTCTAAGGGAGGAGATATATCAATAATTACCGATGACTTATTAGAGTACATGATAAAGTTACTTTACGAAGACAAGATAAGTAAGGACTCAATTCCTGAAATATTGCTAGAATATTCCTTAACGAAGGAAGATATAAATAAACTCATGGAGAAATATTCTAAGATTAGTGATGAACAACTGGAGAAGATCGTAGATCAAGTAATCCAAGAAAATATAAGAATTATCGAGGAGAAAGGGGATAAAGCATTTAATGTAATAATGGGTAAAGTAATGTCCAAAGTTAGAGGTAAAGTGGAAGGCAAGAAAGTGGCGGAAATAATATCGAAAAGAATGAAGAATTACCCCCGATCCTGAATTTATGATGAAAAGGCATTTGTCGGATCTCTTAAGATGATGAGCTTGACCGCTTATGAAGCCAAATGATTTGTTAAAGGTAGCCGCTGATTACCCATTACCTTATTTTCCAATAGTGGAATTAGAAGAAAGTGACCTAAACATAGAACAGCTCCCACAATTGTTAAACTATCTTAGTCCAGAAAAAATATTCTGGAGTGAATATGCTAAAATAATTGGACCTGATGGGAGTTCGATAACTACCAGTATGAGTCTTAGAAATAATACTGAACCTATATACGTTAGGACACCGATCAAGAAAGAACAGAGAGGCTGGGACTTTAAGATCAACAGCGAAGTGTTAGTAGGATTAATCCGAGATCTAATAAATTGTAAAGAAGGAGAGAGCTATTTTAATCCTTCTCCTTGGACAAGAAAGGATTGGCTAGAAGGTAAAAAAGTCATTATGGAAAGTGGAGAGCTGACAACAATCGACGGTTTAAAGTTTAGAGAACATGAACTAGACAAGAAAACTCCTCCGTTTTCGATAGATATACCCTTCTACAACCCCACCTACTATTATATGAACCCGTTTATACTAAATTTTGACGAGAAAGTAGAAGGAAAATCTAATTTCTTCTCAGTGGAACTTCATAAAGCAATAACCTTTGCCACTGCATCAGAGATCGTACTGTTTAAAGACAACAGATCATTAAGAGTTGAGGGTAGCTCAGAAGTAATAGTAACTAAAAGTACCACGTGGAAAGAAGCCAAACCGTATGAACTAGTGTGGAACTTAAAGGTTCCAATTATACACTTGGACTGTAAACCGCCTTTTAATCTCTCTCTTTATAAACTATATCCTAGCGGCATCGTCCCATTTCTCTTTAGATACAAGAATTACGAACTTACTTTAGGATTAGTGAACCTAAACGACGAGCCTGTAACAGCTAACCTGATCTTATCTGCTAGAATTTCTTCCGCATCTATACTTGATGGAAAAGGAAATGAGGCTGAGAAAATAGAACCTGAGTTCGACAGAGTTAAAATACCTATTCGGAAAAACGGTATAATTTATGTAAAACTCACTCTCAGAAAATTACTTGAAAGTTTTCTCAAGCGAAAAATCATAAGTTGAAGATAGAGTCTCTACTATACAATGTGACATCTGATAACCTTGTTTAATCAGTACTCTTTTTCCTTCAGCACATAACATACAATAATATGATGATATTGAAGCACCGTCTTTACCGTTCTTAGATGAAATAATCCTTATAAAACCTTCTATCATTTCCATAAACTTCTTATCTTTTTTCAAGACATCCTTTATTGCATTACCTCTTCTCTTTTTTATATAATTCTCTACAGCTGCCGGTGTTAAACCCATTAATTCCGCCGTCTTGTAGATCGAAACGTTATTTTCGACAACTAGTTTCTCAGCTATCAAAGCCCTAACAGCAGGTAGAATCTCTTTAACCGAATATTCACAAGGTAATGTAAGTTGCAAACCTTCTCAAGAATATGATACACCGTCATAATTAAAAAATATTAATATTATAATGCTTAGCGTTTCACAACTCACAAGTCTTACAACCACCGCTGTAGGTTTCCGAGACCTCCACATATTTGCTTTGGGATATCCTAAGTGAGGAGGGCAGAGGAGACTGTATCTTCTTTTCCTCTTTCATCTTTTTCTCAGCTTCTTCCCTCTCCTTCTTTATGCCGAAGTATATGACCTGTTGCGATTTAGATCTATCTCTGTAAACCGTCACACCTTTGATACCAAGTTTCCACGCCAGCAAGTACACCTTCTCAACAGTTTCTGGAGGCTCTTCACTTCTCAAGTTAATAGTCTTTGACGTACCGCTGTCGTTCCACTGTTGCCACGAGGCTTGGTGTAGTAAGTGGAACTCTGGTGGCACTTCGTGTGCAGTCCTAAATATCCTCCTCATACTCTTGGGCATGAAGGGATTCTCTCCTATCATGCCAGTTTCAGCAACTTTCTTAACTACTTCTGGGTCGTCAAGCTCGTATTTTCTCAGGTACTCGAGGAATAACGGGTCTATTTCTATAAACTTACCCACAGCTACGTTCCTGATGAAGGCTAATGCGAATAGTGGTTCGATGGAGGACGATGTTCCTGCTATGATTGAGATAGTACCAGTTGGAGCTACCGAGACGACGGTCGAGTTTCTCACACCGTGTTTAATTCTCTCTCCTTTAAGTTGGTCAAAATCGAGTTTGTCAACGACCTCGGTCAGTTTTTTAACTTCTGAACTTACTCTACCTTCAACACCTACCGTTGAGAGGAGTTGGTCAAATGGTAATGCACTCTCCCATATGTCTTTGTAACGTCTTGGGTCGTATGCAGGGAAGACGCCTTTCTCCTTAGCCAGCTCTATTGACGTTTTGAAAGCGTGGTAGTAGATGAACTTGGCTAGCTGGTAAGACAAGTATACAGCATCTATACTGTCGTATTGAATGCCTAACTTGATTAGCATTCTAGCTAAGCCCATAACGCCTAGTCCTACCTTTCTAGTTCTCTTTGTAGCTTCCTCAATCTGTTTGAGCGGGTAACGGTTTGCATCGATCACATTGTCTAACAACCTCACACCGTAACGTATAGTTTCTGCTAATCCTTCCCAGTCAATTACTGGTTTGCCGTTCCTCTCTACTACGAACTTCTCTAAGTTAATTGAACCTAAGTTACAACTCTCCCATGCTAATAACGGCTCTTCACCGCACGGGTTAGTAGCTTGTATCTTGCCCAAGTACCATACGGGGTGCCTTCTGTTAATAGTGTCTATGAAGAGTAGACCAGGGTCACCGCTGTCCCAGGCACCTTTAACGATCTCATCAAACAGATCCTTAGCATTTACCCACTTCACTATAGCCCCCTCTTTTTCTGCAATAGCCAAAGCCTCGTCAACTGTTATAATAATGCTTTCATCGAGGTAAACTGAACCTCCTCTCTCCTCTAATTCTCTTAGTATTTCTTCTTGTATCCATTCCTCATCCATGTAACCTCTAGCCTTAACAATGTAGTACTCGTAGTCTTTACCAGGGATCTTGGTCTTTCTCGGGTTAATTAGCGGGACTGTCTCACCTCTCTCCACTGCTTTCATGAAGTAGTCGTAAACGCCAACTGATATGTTGAAGTTCTGTAATTGTACGTCCTTCAGCTGACCAGTCTTAGCTTTAATGAAGTCCTCTATGTCGGAATGCCAACAGTGCATTACTCCCATATTTGCCCCCCTCCTCTTTCCACCCTGCTTTACTACGTCAGTAGACACGTCAAAGATCCTCATGAAGGATATGGGGCCTGAGGCTACTCCAGCGGTTGAGGCTACTACATCTCCTTTAGGTCTTAGCTCTGAGAAGTCGAAGCCTGTACCTCCTCCCTGTTGATGAACTACTGCCATAGCCCTTAATGCGTCGTATATTCCTTCACCGTTTTGGGTTACCATTGAGTCTCTGACTGGTATTACGAAGCATGCTGAGAGTATACCTAGCCTTGTACCACTGTTCATTAAGGTAGGTGTGTTTGGTAAGAACTTAAGTTCTGACATTATCTCGTAGAACTTCTCCTCTACTTCTTTCCTCCTTTCCTCGTTTTTTGCCAGAAATGAGGCTACTCTTCTGAACATCATTTGCGGGGTTTCTATGTAGCGGAGTGTGTCGGGGTTCTTAAGTAGATACCTAGCTTCTAGGACTTTCAACGCATTGTATGTTAACAGTAAGTCCTTTGGGTCGAAATCCTTCCATTTGCCTTTGCCGAAAACGTGATTGTAAATCCTTGCTAGGACGAAACGTTTGGCCGTCTCCATCAACTCTGGATAGTCTAATGAGTGTTCTATGAGGTTCCTTTCAACGATATCGGCTATCGTCCTACTGTCTATTGCGTTGTCCTTTGCATTTTGGGCTATGTCGTTTAGTATCCCGTCAATCACTTCTTCTGGTAATGATAGCTTTGAAAAAATCTTTTCGGACTTAAACTCTTCGACTGAGTTATTACGTTTGATGACCTTAAGCTTAGCGAGAGAGAGTACACTGATCTGTACTTTTTGCATTAGTTATCATCTATTCTTCTCAAATGATATAAATAAGTCATAGCCGAATTAACTATGGTATTACCATATACCACAACTTAAAAAGGTAAGATACGCTCGTTGTATCAAAAATTAAGGAAAAAGTGAGTTTATTGTTGATTCTTCTGACTCTGAATCTCTTTAGAGAATTCCTCTGCGATCTTTTTCAGTTCGTCAACTGATGTTTCGTCCTCTAGTGCAGTTATATCACCTAACGTTTGCCCAGAGATTACGCTTCTTACAATTCTTCTCATTATCTTCCCTGACCTGGTCTTCGGTAATTTACTTACGAAGTATAACCCGCCAAACACTACTATGGGACCTAAGTTATTCCTAACGTATTCAATTAACGTCTTTCTCAATTCATCTGAGGGTTGATATCCTTGTTTCAATACTACTGCTGCAACAGCTACCTCTCCTCTAACGGGATCTGGTATACCTATTACGGCTGATTCTGCGACAGCCGGATGTGAGATTAAGACGTCTTCTATCTCCCTAGTTCCAATTCTATGCCCTGCTATCTTCAACACCTCATCTGCTCTTCCCAAAATGTAGAAGAATCCATCTTCGTCCTTTACTGCATAATCCCCTGGATAGTAGACTCCTTGGAACTTAGAGAAATAAGTCTTTATATATCTCTCTGGATCTCCCCATACTCCAGCCAACATACCTGGCCACGGTCTCTTGATAACTATATAGCCTTTCTCTCTCGGTTTCGTGGGTTTACCTTCATCATTAAACACATCAGCGTCTACTCCGGGTAATGGAAGTCCGTTAGCACTGGGCTTAAGCATGTAATTCCCTAACCCTGGAGTTGCTGAAATCATTATACCTCCCGTCTCCGTTTGCCACCAAGTGTCTACTATAGGTAGTTGAGACCTTCCGACATTCTTGAAATACCATCTCCATGCTTCAGGATTGATAGGCTCTCCTACGCTTCCTAATAATCTCAAACTTGATAAGTCGTGCTTCTTTACCCACTCTTCTCCGTATCTCATTAATGTTCTCACAGCCGTTGGAGAAGTGTAAAATACTGTTACATTATACTTCTCTACTAACTCCCACCATTTATCGGGGTTAGGATAGTCTGGAACTCCCTCATACATCAGCACTGTGGCACCGTTCTGTAAGGGACCGTAAACTATGTATGAGTGTCCGGTGATCCAACCTATGTCTGCAGTGTTGAAGAACACGTCTTCGTCTCTCAAATCAAAAACCCACTTAGTGGTTAAGTAAGTCCAGAGACCGTAACCGCCATGTAAGTGATAAATACCTTTAGGCTTTCCAGTTGTACCAGAAGTATATAAGATGAATAAGGGATCTATTGCATCAGTCATTTCTGGCTCTACTTTCTTATAACCCACTCTCTTTATCAATTCTTGATATAGTACGTCTTTTTCTTCATTTAATTCTATCTCTTCGTCCCTCTTAATGACCAGAACCTTTTCTACTGTTGGAGTTTGAGAAACAGCTTCGTCTATTATTCTCTTGAGTTCTACCCTCTTACCCCTCCTCATAGTATGCGAAGTAGTTATAACGAGTTTTGCCTTAGCATCATTTATTCTGTCAACTACAGCTTGTGTGGAAAAGCCTGAGAACACTACGCTATGAATTGCACCGATTCTTGCACACGCTAACATTGCTATAGGCAATTCCGGCATCAAAGGAAGGTAGATCAGGACTCTGTCTCCCTTTTGAACACCTAAATCTTGTAGTATTTTTGCAAACCTGTTTACTTCATTATAGAGTTGTGAGTAGGTTAAACTTCTGCTCTCGCCCTTTTCGTTTTCCCAATAAATTGCTACTTTATTCCCCTTAGTCTTTAAGTGACGATCTAAAGCGTTATACGTTATGTTAACTTTTCCTCCTATAAACCACTTGTAGAACGGTGCATTACTCTCGTCGAGAACTTTCTGGAATGATGAAAACCATTCTATCTCTTCAGCCATTTTTCTCCAGAATTTTTCTGGTTCTTCGAGTGATTCTTTGTAAAGTTGTTTATAAGGCGGTTGGTAATATCTCTCCTCAAAAGGTAGGTTTTCTACCATTATAAATCTCTTTAAGTTTGCCGTATTTAAATATAAAATAAATTAAAACTGTTAGGTTTGTAATGACGGAAGAAAAAGAGTAAATCCAGCTCCTCTAGGGCTTTCCGGATTCGCCTTAACTACGCTAGTACTCAGCTCTTTTAACGCGGGGTTGTTATCTGCACAAGGAGAGGGTGTAGTATTAGGCTTAGCCCTTTTCTACGGTGGACTAGCTCAATTAGTAGCGGGAGTAATAGAGTGGAGGGCCGGAAATACGTTCGGTTATGTAGCGTTATTTACTTACGGAGCCTTTTGGGAATGGTATTTGTTTACGGCTATGGGTTTTACCGGAAGCGTAACATCGCAAGGAATAGGCTTATTGTTAATAGCGTTTGGAATATTCACACTGATAATGTGGTTTGGGACTTTTAGGGCTAATCTATCGCTTTTCCTAACGTTTCTGTTTTTATGGATAACTTTCTTCTTGCTAGGTATAGGGTCAATAAATGGTAATCAATCATTGATTCACGCTGGAGGTTATATGGGTATATTAACCGTAATAGTAGCGTGGTATACTGGTTTATCACAAGTTATAGCTGAGATCATAGGTAAGAAGGCTCCCTTAGGTAAAGCTGTATTAAGTTAGATTGTTTTTTGTTATTATTCTTTATTCATTCTAAATTTTATCTCCGTTAAATATGAAAATCAGTAGAAATGAAGTTTATCTCCAAGTAAGTAAGGAGTGCAAAGAAAACGTAAGCCGAGACCACTTGACTTAACTCATGTTCCTTAGCTTTAACCCTAGCCCACGCTACTATGGCTGTCATAAAATACATTATAACAAAATACTCGCTTACAAGAAACGAAAGGACAGTTGAAACACCTGAGAGCACTGCAACGTGAATGCTTATTTTATATTTTAATGTAATTAAAAGGATAAGGAAAGAATTTAAAGTATACAAAAGTGCCACGTAAAAGAGCAAATTTATTCCATAAATGTAAATCAATGCTATCGCAATAAGGTAACCCAGTATTGATAATGTTATTACTCTTCCTCTCTGTTCTCTTCTTGTAACTAATAGATCAGAAACCCTGCCTCTTCTCATTAAAATTAAAGTAATTAGAAAAGGTGTAAAAGAGAAAAATATTAAGGATATTAATAGATCTGGTAGGTTTTTACAACGTATTAAGTAGATTATAATAAAACCTAAAGCGGTTGAAACAGAGGGATGAAAAATAAGGGATATTAAGTTTTCAACTCGCATTGTGTTCAGTTTCACTGAACACATTAATAACTTTCCTTTTACCTTCTTTTTTATGAGATTAAATCAACTGGGTTTTTTCCTTCTGTACTCGATATCTTAAAGTTAGGAAAGCCTAGTATAGCGGACCCGCCGGGACTTGAACCCGGGACCGCCGGCTTTCTCCAACTTTCCGCAGGCCGGCGCTCTATCCTGGCTGAGCTACGGGTCCGTATTTACATTCTCTCAAGAGGTTTTATTCCTATCGCATTGAGCCCATTAAATAGAACTCTCTCGACACCTTTGACGAGAAATAGTCTGGTCATTCTCTTTCCCTGATCCTGCTCTTGCAAAACCCTCTCGTTATTATACCATCTATTAAAGGTATCTGACAACTTTTTCAAAAAGTCTATTAAGTCTTCAGGTCTCATTTCGTCTGAAGCTTTTGACAATACTTCGGGGAACTTAGCAATCAGTATTAACAACTTCCTTTTGTCTCCTTCGAGGTCTTTCAGGTCAGCTTTCTCTATTTCCAATCTTTCATTATTCTTATATAGAATGTTAAAAGCCCTAGCATATGTGTATTGCAGATAAGGTCCGCTGTTTTGGTCAAAGTCTACTACATTATTGACGTTAAACGTTACTGGCTTATTTGCCGACACAGAAAGGATTGCAAAGCGAATAGCTGCATTTACAACCTCTCCGACATTTTCCATGTTGCCTCCTTTTTCTTGTATCTTCTTCCTTGCTACCTCCTCAACCTTTTCTATTATCTCGTCAAGTGCAATAAACCTCCCTAATCTACCGCTCATCCTCATGCCTTGTAAATTGACCATTCCGTACGAGTAGTGTACTAAATTCCTAGCGTATTTTGTGTACCCTAGTATATATAGAGAAGCCCTTAACTGCATCTGTGGAACGGCTTGTTGCTCCGCTATTACATTAATTACCTTGTCCGCCTCGAATACGTTAAATTTCCTTATTGTGTATGCTATATCCCTTGTAGTGTAAAGAGAAGTTCCGTCGGATCTAACCAAAACTAATGGCGGTAGTTGAAGCCCAGTAGGTATAGACAGCCCTTCCTTTTCCTCTTTGCTTAGCTCAAGGCTAAGTGCTTTAGTACCCTTATAATCGATAGACTTACTTAAGGCTTCGCTCACTATCTTACTTACTTCCCCGTTCCACAACAAGTCACTTTCATAATCATATGCATCGAACGTGATGTGAAGTTTTGACAGACTTTTTTCGAACGCGTTCAGATTGTATTTCACTATCTTTCTTATTACCTCTACTATCTTTTCATCGCTTTTGCTTTCATATTGTCTTATTATATTTTGTATCTCTACCTCTAAATCTTCTATTTTGTTTATTTCATCTGCTAATTTGTTAAATATATCGGGATACCTCTCCTGCTGTTGGGCTGCAATAGCTACAAGTTCGACAAGCCTCTTCACTTTTTCTTTGTATTTTTCGTCATCGTTGTTTTTCAACAAACTAAGTTCTTTCTTTATGCTTTTAATTTCTATCAAAACATTGGTTATTGAATAAATTGTTCCAAACCAGTGATCAGACTTAACATTAGAGGGTGGTTCAGGTTCTCCAAGTAGCATATAACCCAATGCTAATATAGCGACTTGTCTACCAGCGTCGTTTACGTAAAATCTCACGTTAACGTTGTGTCCTCTTAACCTCAGCATTCTGGCTATCGTATCGCCGATAATAGAATTCCTTAAATGCCCTATATGTAAGGGGTGAATAGGATTAGCGCTAGTATGTTCAATTACGATCTTTGAGCCTTTTTCAATCTTTTCTATTCCATAATCGTCCTGAAGATTAGAAAATGTAAGTTTGAATAGACTACCCTCGTCAAGAAAGGCGTTTATGTAAATCCCCATCTTCCTTATTTCTCTTATTAACATCAGACCCTTATCCGAGCATTCCTTACTTATCAAAGCCTTATCTTTAGTAACTGCCGGTAATGGTAATGCCAGATCTCCTATGTCGTCCTTAGTAGGATATTCGATGTTTTTAAATACTTCATCGTAGCTAATACCGAGCTTATCCGATATGAGCTTAGAAAACTCAATCTTTGCATCTCTTATAGGATTCACAAGATGGCATAAGCCAGTGCGTTTATATCTTTTTCTGACTGAATGTTTAAACCATGAAAAGAGTAGAAGTCCTAATAGTAGATGATATGAAGGGATCTACAAAAGTAGATGAAACCCAAATAACTGAGTTACTTAAGCAGATTAACGAAAAAGTAGACAAAGTTGTGATTAATAAGGTTACTATACCCACGGCTTCGGAGGACGAGGATAATTTATTAGGAGTACATATTATAGTGAGAGAAGTTGCAGAAACGTAATATATGCCCTCATTACAAAGGAGGTTTTTGTACTTCTCCCGTACTGGAATCTCCTTCCGATTCGGTTACATCACCTTCAAGGTGTCAGGGTAACTATAAGTCTTGCAGGTATTACATGGGTAACGAAGAGGAAAAGGCCAGAAAAGACGGACTTGAACAATACACAGAGGACGAGAGGGTAGAACAAGAGATCTCATTTTACCATAAGATTAACGTGCTAGAAAGCACTCTAGATAGTGAGTGTCCAAATTTTGAATTGTTTAGAACTGAAAAAGGTTTAGTTGCGAGATGTAAGGCTATGGATAGAATATTAACAGTGTCACAAGCGGAGTTATGTTCAAAAGTATGGAAAACTTGCCCAGTAAGAATTCTAACCTAACTTAGCATACTTCCCGTCTTCGGATAATGTGACCAAGTTTTTCTCCGCTAAATCCGATAATGCTTTTCTTATCTTATCTTCGCTAGCTATACCTGATAAAGCGGAATGAAGTTCTTTTAGATTCATAGGCTTTTGACTTAATAAGTCCAATAATATCTCCTTCAACTCCTCTTCATTAGGTGCAGTCATTACAACTACTTCTTTATCGGAATACAATACACGAAGTTTTTTCTCAACCTCATTTAAAGGTTCTTCTTCTTTACCTATAGACCTCTTTTTTCTCTTCGAGGATGACATCTTGACTCCTCTCACTTCCTATGTTATTAATTAAAATATCTACTTATAAGTGTTGATGAAAAGAGCAAATAACTTCTTAACTACAGTTTTTATATGGCTAGTTAAAATTAGTTATAATAGGCGAATCATTTGGGAGAACCTGACTTCTTACGGCATATAGTGAGTAAGGTATTAACGCCCGTAAGTCTGGATATGAAAAAATTAGATGAAGCTCAGAAATTACTTGCAAAAGCAGAGTCAAAATATGGTTTTTCATCTTATGGAGGAGACCCAGAAAAATTAGCTAATTATATCCTAAGTCCAGACTTTATAAATCTGGTTTTAATTATTGGAGTAGACCTCTCAAAGAAATTACTTTATTTAACTCGTGACAACTATTCAAGCCCAAAAATAAAAGAAGCAGTCCAGAAGATGCTTGAAGAACTAGATGGGTATTCAGGAGAAGAAACAAATCAAGTTATGATGTATAAGTAAAGTAAAAAGTAATATGTATACTAGGAAACAACACTCATGCGTTCATAATTTATTACAATTTATTAATTAATTATACAAATTAATTATATTTTAATAATTTCATAATCTGACTATTATATAGATAAAAATTATAATGAGAGTAAACAATTAGAATAGAATTTTGAATAAATGAGATAAAAAAGAAACTAATCATTCAAATGAGGGTTTGTTACTTCCTTCTTCTCCGCCTTCTTCTTTACCTTTGCTTCCTTCTTTCTTCTCGCTCTTTAATGCAGAGGCGGCAATCAAGTCATCAATCTTCAGAATCGCAGTAGCTGCTTCAACAGCGCTCTTAAATACCTGAGCTTTTACTCTCACAGGCTCAATTACGTTGATTGACATCATATCATCGTTAAGTCTTCCGTTCATTACATCAACTCCAGCATTCACTAGACCTTTAGAGTGCTTGGATCTCAGATCCATTAAAGTTTGTATAGGCTCCATACCTGCAGTCTCTGCTAATATCATCGGTATCTCCTCTAATGCCTCAGCGAATTTCTCAATTGCTAACTGCTCCTTACCTCCTACGCTTCTTGCATATTCTCTTAATCTTAATGCTAACTCAGTCTCAACGGCTCCACCACCCGCTACAATCATGGGCTTTGATAATACGTTCCTTAATGAATGTAATGCGTCGTTAATACTCCTCTCTGCTTCATCAAGTGCCATATCATTGGATCCTCTTAATAAAATGTTCACAGCCCTCGGGTTCTTTGCACCTTCAATGAATACCATCTTATCGTTTCCTACTCTCCTCTCCTCTACTAGCTCGGCGTAACCTAGATCCTCAGGAGTCGCATCCTTTATACTACTTATAATCCTTGCTCCTAAAGCCTTCTCTAACTTCTCTATATCGCTCCTCTTTACCCTTCTCACTGCGAGTATTCCTTTCTTAGCTAGGAAGTGCTGTGCTATATCATCAATACCTTTCTGGCATATAACAACATTAGCTCCAATTGAAGCTAGTTTGTCTACCATCTCCTTAAGGTACTTAGCCTCTTCATCTAGGAAGGCCTTAATTTGGTCTGGGCTAGTGATGCTTATCTTAGCTGATATCTCAGGCTTTTCAACCTCCAGTGCAGCATCTAATACAGCGATCTTTGCCTTTTCTACCCTCCTAGGCATTCCAGGGTGAACCACTTCTTTGTCGAGTACTAGACCTCTTACCAACATACTATCTTCTGTACTTCCACCCTTCTTCTTATCTATTTTGATTAAATCAAGAGGAACGTTATAGCTACCGTCTGGCCTCTTCTCAGCTACAATTGATACAGCATCGAGTACTAAGTTAATGATTTTGTCCATCTCTTCTCCACCAGCAACGAACTTGCTCGACATTGTTGTATATACAATCTTTCTCAGCTGGTCTCTAGCTACTTGTGAATTAAGATCACTTACGTCGATCTTCAAAGCTAACTGATCTAGAATTTCTAATGATTTGTTTAATGCCTTCTTATAACCTTCAATTATTATGGTTGGGTGTATATTCTGGTCTAACAAATCATCTGCTTTGTCGAGTAATAATCCAGCAAGGACTACTGCTGAAGTGGTTCCATCTCCTACTTCAGCGTCTTGTGCCTTTGCAGCCTCAACAAGGAGCTTTGCAGCCGGGTGCTGGATTTCCATCTCCTTTACTATAGTAGCACCGTCATTAGTAATAGTTACGTCGCCGAAACTATCGACTAACATCTTGTCTAATCCTCTGGGTCCTAACGAGCTCTTTAACATCTCTGATAGTGTTACAGCTGCTAGTATATTGTTCCTTAAAGCATCCCTTCCGGAGGATCTATTTGTACCCTCTTTAAAGAGTAATACTGGAGCACCTGCCATTTAGCTCACCGTAGCTGGTTTTCATTAGGAGCGGTTATATATAAATTTTTCTTTTTTATGGCCCAATACTAATGAGGTATGGGAGAAAAGAGAAAGTCATCATTGTTCTAGAGAAAGAATGGAGATATTTTAAACAGTTTTTAATTCTACACTCGAAGTTGTTGATATATGAACCTTTGCCAGAGATGTAACAAGAGAGAAGCGAAGTACGTCGTCGGTGGAAGGAAATTATGTGAGATGTGTGCACGAGACGAGATTGTTAAAAGGGTCAGAAAGGAGATTCATAACAGTAAAATGTTTAATTACAATGATAAGGTTGCTATTCTAGCACCAAATAACATGGACCAAATAGCAGAGCTCCTAATACATATCATAGGCAAGGCTTGTTACACTTGTAATTTAAAGATCGACAAAGTTAGCGTACAGTTTGACTACCAAGATATTAACGAGTATATCTGGAGTCTAATAATGGAAGCTAAAAATCTCAAAGAGTATAGTGTGAAAGTACTTCCTTTTCCTTCAAACTTCTATTTAGCTTATCTCCTCTACTCAGTTACAATGAAAAATTATTCTTATCTTAATTACGTTACAAGTTCTAAGACATTAAACGATGGAACTAAAATCTTTATTCCTCTTTATTCAATACCGTTATCAGAACTCAGTGCTTTCGGTATAATAAACGAGATTAGCTTTAATGACGACGTTTTTAACTCAATCTTTTCTTGGGTTAACACACAGTTAGCTGAGAACTACGAGCTTTTTCATACCTTCATAACCTCCACTTCGTTATTCAACTACCCCAAGTGTAAGTCTTGTGACGCTTTCATTGAGTCTGGGGAGTACTGTGTTCGATGTAAAAGGACTTTAGCTTCTCCTTCTCCTCCTTATTAAGTACGATCTCGAACCTTAGAAGATCTTTGGGTTGTTTACTGGGGGGTAAAACGCCGTCCCATGAATAGTAGAAGTAACCAGCTGTCATTATCTCCTTGTAACCTTGAGGATCCGCTTTGAAATAATCGAAAAGCAACTGTAACACGTTTAGTTGTTCTTTTAGTTGTTTCATACTGATTGTGTACTTACATATATAGCAAGACAAGTCAGGCATAATGGCGTTAAACATACATTTCGGACATTTTACCGGGGAGTTAATTCCGTATATAGTCCAGTTAGCCCTGAGAATATCTATTAGGTCACTTCTGCCTTTCTTACTACAAATCTCATACAGTCTCGGGCCCAGATCCTTAATTGCATTCTTTGTATTATATACAACAAACTCTAATTGTTCATCTGTCATTTTTTCTAAATCCTTAATTTTCACAAGTTTCATAGCTAGGAACTCCATTAATGAGTCTTTGTTGGCAGATAGTCTGTTTATTATAGTCTTAGATTTAGGCTTAGTCTTCACTTCGCCTACAGCACCCGCAAAAGGCTCCTTTATAAGTTCCTTATACTCCTCTCTCGACAATTCGAGATAAGCGAGACCAAGAGCATTTATCACTTCGTCTAAATATTCGTCTAAAAGTTCATTAGGATCTACATACTTTACAGGGGATGACCTCTTTTTCTTGCTCTTGGTTTGTGAGGTAGTATCCTTTTCTTCTTGTTCTTCACCTTTTTTCCTCCTGGGCAACTGCTCCCCCTGGGCCAATCAGACAATGTGGGATAAGTCCAGGTAGTCCATAGGAAGCATTTTGCCTTTTGACACTATTTCGTTATACTTCTTTTCTAAATCTTCTATAAATACTGGACAGTTCTCAAATTTTCCCTCTCTAGTGCATTTAGCTCCTCCTAAGGTTAAGAAGCAAATTTGAGACTTCTTATCATAGTGCGGACATAATTTGTGGTATGTTTTTGCGCTTTTTATCATCTTTTCTATCCACTGTTTCTTATGGTCCTTCTTCTCTGCCTCTTTCTCAGCCTTTGCTAACACTTTGTTCATCTCCTCTTCCGAGATCTTAGAAGACCTCGTATTATCAGCCATAATTAACACCGCATTATGTAACTTTACACGTCTCCTCTAATATATATTACTACTACTACAAGAGATGAACAATAGACTAGACCTGAGTGAAGTAATTAAATATAGTTTGTATATTGTAAGTATTATTGATTAGAATTGCTTCGTATAGGCATTATTCATAGTTGTAGTATATGTATGTAGTTTTGATTAAGTAAACCCCTACAACTCTTATTAAAGAAACAGAGAGAGTTCATTTATAAAAATTAACACTCATTAATCTTGTTTTTAAATGACTGTGTAAAACCTATCCTTAAACCCAGTTTTGGATCATGATAAAGGTACAAGATCCTCTTAGTCTGAAGTTTTCTCAATACCCGAAAGAGCCAGCCTGTATCGGCTCCGAACTCCTCTTGTAGCTGGTCGATGTATACGTATGTTGAACCCCATTGCGTATATTTTGTCAGTAAATAGGATAATAACTCTTTCTCTTCTTCTTCTAGTTTTTGAAGAATTTCATCTAAACAATTCATCAAATTCTCTTTTTGTGGTTTATTTTCTTTAGGACTGGTTTTTGCTTCAATAAACGACAAAATTTCTTTTCTCTCTTTGTCATCTTTTTCCTTATTCTTGTTGTTTATTGTAGGTTTAACTTTTTCATTGAATATATCTTTAGCAATAGCCAAGTATTCGGTAAACTTAGTGTTGTTCTTACTCTCCACTATTTCCTTAGCCAAGTCTTCTCCTTGTGGGGTCAAATGCCACCTTCCTGCTTCCTGATAAACGAGCCCTTTCCTCTTCCAATAGCTCAGATAACTACTAACGTACTTGGTCTCTAGTCCCAAGTTTACCGCTATTTCTGATGTTCTAAGAGGTCTCGCGAGAAGTAGAACGAGTATTGCTTCCACTAACTTAGACCTGGGGTTAATACTTTTGCTCTCTTGAACTCTGATAATATCCGTAATGTCAGTATCGTCAGTAGTCATCATATATTATTCGCCAAACTAAAATTAATAATAGTGGAAAGTTTCAGCCTAGGTAATTCCATGCTTTTTGTTAATCAGTAATATCACAAGTTTTCATCGCTACAAATTCTCCATAACCAACTATTATCTTGTATACTCCTCTCATTAAAACATCAAGTTCGGGATCACCAGTGTCTATCCTGAGACAGTTGAAAGTGTTCAACTTACTCCTTGTAGATACGATGATTATGTTATCTTTCCTATTGGCCCCTTGAGATACTTTTAGTAATTTCCTGAGAAATTCGGGTCCTATCTCTTGATTCCCCCTCCCGATGAGAAAGCCCTGCTTACCAATGGGAGTGAGGATAAGCTTTAACTCCCCGGTTAAACCCAGTAACTCTTCGTACTTCACACAACTCTTTAGAAGTTGACGATTTTTTATGACATCAGTACAGAGGAAATTACTTTCTATTCCGAGCTTTTTCAGTATTGTTTTTGTCGTACTCCCTGGGCCTACTACGAAGACTTCGTTAGACGATGTTAGGTAAGTATCAATCACATATTGGGCTATTTCATCTAATTCCTCCTTATCGTTTATGACCTCCTCTTTATTAGGTGTTAATAAGTTGGAGTAATTTACTGTCTTAGCGTAACCATATAACTTAACAACATATTTACCTTGTCTATAGGCTTGTTCATCTATATCCAAGATTTCAGTTAAGATTTCTTCAGTCTTGTCCTCAACGAAGTGTCGTAAAAGAACTCCTGCTGACTCGGGGTTTGTAGTAAAAACACCGCTGTGCATTTTTACACCTGCAGGAATTCCCAGGATTGGTAACTTGTCCTTTACGACACTGAAAACATCCCTTGCTGTACCATCACCTCCGGCAAAAACTATTATATCACATTGCTTACTCTCTATAAAGTAAGTTACGGCTTTGATTGTATCCTCTCTTGATGTGGGTGTATTGATGTTGATTTTAGCGACTTCATACTTAACTTCGCTTCCCTTAAAGTAGTTTTCTCCCATTTCACGTGGAGCAACAATATAATTAGCGTTTTTAGGGGCTGTATTTAAAAACCTTAAAATTCGAGATGGTGTTTCTGTGTTGTAAATTTGTAAATTATCACTACCTTTATTCCCTATTCTTCCTCCGCTTCCGGCTACAGGGTTAACCAGTAGGCATATCGTTTTGCTCATTCGCATAATATAGGGTCAGGATTATTTTATAAGCTAAGTAATTACTACTAGGCTCGAAGAATACTACTAAGTCGTGAGGTTGTATGGACTCCTTCAGTTTTTCTTTTATCTCCTCTTTCAGTTTCTTCACCTCGTCACTTTCGTCAAAGGTTTTAGGTGGTAGTTCAATACTACTTTCTTCGGTTACTGTTCCGATCAGTGTTTTAGAAGCCCCCGACTTAATTATTAGGTCTCTGAGCTGTAGTATCCCGATCTTATCGACTAAGTGGGACAAGTTTCTCATAATTACACATCCAGCATTCCAATTTATTGTCCTTAATTCCATATTTTCGAGAACTGAAGCTTTTTCTGTAAAATATTTCAGGATGCTTTTACCTTTTTCGGACAAGATTATTCCAGCTACCTTATCTATGTTCACTAAATCTAGTTCCCTCAACCTTTTAATTAGCGTCCTGGTACTGGCTTCACTGAGACCCAACTTTCTCATTAGTAAGTGTCTCCCTATAGGCTGTTCCTTCCTTATAGTTTCTAGGGCGAGGAGTACGTGAGCTTCATCAAAATTCGGTTTATTCCCCTTTTTAGGGGTTACAATTTGCCCTAGCAATGTTACGAATTCCACATTTATAAATGGCATAGATAACATAAAAATATGTTGAGAGGAAAAAGCCTTCTTTGTCTCTTGGATTTTTCTAAACAAGAAATAGAAAAAATGATGGAAGTATCGTTCATGATGAAGAACTACGTTTATACTAGTAATATTCCTAAAGTCCTTGAGGGAAAAAGTGTTGCCTTGATCTTCGAAAAGCCCAGCACTAGGACTAGAGTTAGCACAGAACTCGCTGTGAGGTATTTGGGAGGTGTAAGTATAGTCTTAAGTAAGGGAGAACTTCAACTCAGCCGTGGTGAACCGGTAGAGGACACCGCCAGAGTTCTCGGAAGGTACGTGAACGGTATAGGTGCGAGAGTCCTCGACCATAAAAACCTCCTGATCTTGGCCGAGTATTCTAAGAAACCTGTAATTAATTTACTAAGCGACTTATCTCACCCCCTTCAAGCGTTGACGGATTATATGACTATAAAGGAGAAGTTCGGTAAGTACGAGACTGTGGCTTTTGTCGGAGACGGAGGGGATAATGTTTTGATCAGCCTTATGTCGTTTGCAGCTAAAATGGGTCTTGAGTTAAGGGTTGCAACTCCGAAAGAATATAAGCCTAGGCAGGACGTATGGAAGAAGATTGAAGAAGAGGCTGAGCAAAGTGGTGCAATAATAGAATTTTATGAAGATCATTATGAGGCGGTTAGGGGGAGCAAAGTTGTGTATACCGATGTGTGGGTCAGTATGGGTCAGGAGAAAATAGCTGAGGAAAAGAAGAAAAAACTGAGTAGCTATAAGGTGACGAAAGACTTAATGAGGTATGCGAGTAAGGAGGCAATATTCCTTCATTGTTTGCCCGCAGTTAGGGGAGAGGAAGTAGATGCTGAAGTGATAGACGGACAGCAGTCGGCAGTATGGGATCAAGCAGAGAATAGACTTTATACTGCAATGTCTGTACTGTCACTTCTTATCTAAAAATAAGTCAATAGTAGTCTGGGTAAGGAGTTTTTTGATACTCCTTACTTCCTCTAACATGATTTGGTTCCCCGCTTTTAGCCTTGAGTTCACGAATTTGATTGCTTCTCTCAGGTTGTAAAAAGTCCCAATCTTCTTTTCCTCCAGTGCACGTCTAGTTGTTTCTCTTATGTGCCAATTACCTACAGGAGCATAATATTCAGAAGTTATCTCCCTGATGATGATCACACCTGCTTGTCTCTTTCTTTCGTAAAGTTTCTCCAGAACTGCCAGTCTGGAAGCCATATACCCTCCGTCGAGGAAATCATACTCCCCCCAGAAGTTTTCACTTAAGTCGCTAACTATGAGCTCTTTAGTCCAGAGTGATAAGGGGTGCCATATTTCTACCCAGACACTCCTATATGTTGAGGGGAAGAAGATCACGTGGAAGTAATTGCCTAGGTACGATGAGTAGTATACTTCGATTTCGTTGATTTCGGGGTATTGTTTGACTTGAGATAATAGGAACTTACCTATTGCTTGGTCGACGGCTGTTATACTCCATCTTGTAGGGACTAATTTCCTGTTCTTCTTCAGCCCGAAAAGTCCTAGCGATAGTCCAGTAATTATCTTGTAGTAATCTTCTCCGTTTCGATAAAGTTCTAGAATAGCAGATTCTGCCTTGACGTCGTCAAAAATCAGTTTTTCGAATTGAGGGGAAAGTTTAGGATTATCTTGCACTTTGATATCATTAACTTCTACTGACGGTCCTCTGGGTATAAAAATACCATCGAACCTCAGTTTTGGCTCAATCCCTTTCTTATCGCTTACTGCGTTTGAATCAACGGGCTTGTACGAGACTCCAGCTAATGAAATCTCTTTTTCGTAAAGTCTGTAAGGATTTGTAATGTCTATTTTTTTAAGTATAGAAGATATCATTTGACTTCTCAATGACAAAATCTCGTTTAGGCTTTTCTTTCCCCACCAGCCTCTCGGGTCTTCATAATCTTTAGCACTTTCACCTTGAACGCCGGGGGGTATGTTGTAAAGTAACGAGACTTTAGGATACCCTCTTTCTCCGATTATTATACTAGGGGGAGTGGATCCCTCTATGACTTCTGAGTTGTGAATTTTACTTATTGCCAGTGTTACAGATCTAAACCTATCCATTATAGGGCAAGAAGGAAGTCCGCATAAGTATTTGTATCCCTTACATCTGATGCACAACTCTGCGGGAATTTTTCGCAATTTTGAGTTTCCTCAATATACTCCATTCTACGATCTTTAACTTAGCTTTTACTGTCAATCCTACTCCTACCGGGTTTATCTTGCCTTTTCTCAACTCCTCTAAGACCTCGTCTACGTTGAACTCCGATATCTCTAACTCGTTATATGCAGAACCCAAGGCTTCTTTTACGTGTGAATCACTGTTAGCTACTCCAGGTATGTTCAATTCTTTAGATATTTTTAACGCCTTTTCGTTTGCTGACCTAGGAGCCTTGGAGTTAAAAACTTCTATAGCGTCAAACTTGTAGTTATATACTTTTTCTCCTATTCCTGCCCTAAAGATATCGAAGGGATGGGACGGAAAAATGACGCAGTTGTTTTCTTTACTATAGTCTACTAGTTCCTCAATTTTTCTAGGAGGATCAGGAGGAAAATTACAGAGAATAACTACATGTCCGAACTGTGTAGTGACTTCCTGCCCAGGGATTATAGGATATCCTTTAACTCTTCTATGTGCTTCTGACGTATCATGGTCTGTTATGGCTATTCCGTTAAGACCTACTTTTAGGGAGTGTTTTACCATAACTTCTGGGGAGTATTTTCCATCGCTATAAAAAGTGTGAACGTGGAGGTCTATCTTAATCATATATATCCTAGCTCCTTCATGACCTCCACTGTCAGTATCGTTATTCCGGCAGCCCCTCTCACTAGGTTATCACCTAGAACTATTAGTCTTAATACATTATTTTCGTGTCTTATTCTCCCTACAGTGATAGCCATTCCGTGTTCTGCAGATACGTCTAGCATGGGCTGAGGTCTGTCCTCTTCATCTCTAACTATTATTGGTGATTTAGGTGCTGTGGGTAAGTTCTTAATTTGAGGTAAAGACTTAAAGTTTCTAAACCGCTGTTTTATCTCCTCTATGTTCACTTTCTCGTTAGTTAGTATGTTTATTACTCCCATGTGACCTACTCTAGTGGGGACTCTAATTGACGTTACCGAAGTGTCTAAGCTAGCGGGAATTATTTGTTGTCCTTCAAATTTTCCGTTAAGTTTTGTGAGTTCTTTTGCAATTTTGTCCTCTTCCCCTTTAATGTAAGGTATTATGTTCCCCTCTATTGACATGAAGGAAATTCCGTTATAACCAGCTCCGCTTACAGCCTGGAGTGTAGTGATTAATATTTTTGATTTCTCTACTATATCAAGCAAGGGTTTTAAGGGCATGGACATTATAGCTGCGGTACAATTAGGGTTTTTAACAAGTAATCCTTTCCATCCTTTTTTCTTTTGCTGTACCTTTAAAAGTTCTAGGTGCTCCCAATTTACCTCGGGGTTAATTAAAGGTACGTCTGGATCCATTCTAAAAGGACTTGCATTAGAAACAACAATTTTCCCGTTTTTTACTAACTCTAGTTCTATACTCTCTGCTAACTCATTAGGTAGGGCTGAGAGTACTATATCGACATCTTTGTGATCTTCATAATTTGTCGATACTATAGGTAGGTCCTTGACATTTTCCGGTATATCACCTGGCTCAATCCACTTGACCGAGTCCTTATACTTTTTACCTATTTTTGAGGGAGAAGCACTAACCTTAACTAGTTCCAGATAAGGGTGTTTAGAAAGTAATTTTACCATTTTTTGCCCTACCATTCCGGTTGAGCCGAGTAAGGACACTTTTATTTTGTCGACCATTCTAAAACCACCTCGTGTAGGTCTTTAGCGAGTTGCTCTGATTCTCTCTTGTTTGATATAAATGTTATACTGACTCCTTTCAACCCTCTAGATATAAAGAGTGGATTAAATGCCGAAGCCCTTGTGAGTACTTTGGATGAGATTTCTTTGTTTCTTAATCCGCATCCTACGATACTTATCGCGCCTACGTCCTCTACTTCCACTTCTTTTATTAAAGTGTCTAACTGATTTAATCTCTTCATCATCCTTTCGCTATCTTCATTGTTTACTACCAATTGAATTACAGTTTCTGATGCAGGTTGTGAAATCGCAACTATATTCACGTTAGCGTTTTTAACTTCAGTAGTTATTGTAGCAGCGGAACCGATCTTTCCTACGATTCTAGTACTTTCAATGGTGACAAGCTTTAAGTTGTCGTTCATAGTAATCCCTTTTAATAAATCATTAGGTGTACATAACCCTTCTATCACAGTATCTCCTTCTTCGTAAAGTCCTTCTATTATTACTTTCATATTTGATCCAAATATAGGGTCAAAGGTTCTAGGATGCAATCTCTTAGCCCCTAGTTGTGAAAGTTCGATTGCTTCTTCAAGGGAGAGTCTTGGAATAGTTATGGCGTTGTTGATCTTTTTGGGGTCCGCTGTCATTATTCCAGGTACTTCAGTAATTAGCCTTACCTCTTTAGCATTAAGGAGTTTTCCTATGAGGGTTGCGGTATAGTCGCTTCCTCCTCTTCCTATCGTAGTGAACTTATGTGATTTGCTGATGCCTATGAAGCCCGGTACAACCGTAATTGGTTTGTTTATTTCCTCAAGTTTTTTAGTTAAATAATCTGTAGACTCTGGTAATAATACGTTAGCCTCACCGAAATTCTCATCTGTTATCAAAGGTGGCTCTGGTAAATATCCAACGTTTAGTTTATTACTATCAAGGTATGCCGAGAGGACAATAACAGCGAGTCTCTCTCCGAAAGATAGTATGTAGTCTCTTACTTTCGGCGTGACTTCGTCTAATACTCTTATTGACCACGCTACTTTGTAAAGCTCGTCCGCAAGTTTGGAAAGATTCTTAAATGCTCTTTCAAATTCTATTCCGTCCACGAGTTTTGATAGGAGTCTTATGTGCCTATCATAAATATCGCTTATGATGTCCACTGATTTGTCAGTTTGATTTATTGCTTCTAGGAGCTGGTTTGTTACGTTCTTAATCGCTGATGTTACTACTATGTTCTTGTTAAAAGACGAGTCACTTGAATATTTTCTTATTTTTTCTAGGATTAATTCATAATCTTTTTCATCTTTTTGTATTGAACCACCTACTTTTACCACTCTCATTTTATAACTCACCTAAAACAACTTTGTCTATATGTTCGGGGTTGACTAGAATACGCTTAGCTTCAGATTTAGTCATAGCGTCAGGGTCTTTAAGCGCATGCCCTGTCAAGATCATAACTGTTTTATCCTTTGCGTCTAGTCTTTTTTCGTTAATAAGTTTCAGAAAGCCTGCGTAAGCTGCTGCAGATGCTGGTTCTGCTCCTACTCCCTCTCTTCTCGCTAATTGTCTTTGCGCGTCAAGAATCTCGTTATCGGATACTGAAATAGCGAAGCCATCAGAGCTTTTTATCGCTTTTATAGCTTTCTTCCAATTAACCGGTTTTCCTATTCTTATTGCAGTAGCAACAGTCTCTGGTGTGTCTACGAACTCTGGTTTGTCCAGCCCTTTTTCGAGAGCTTTTGCTATCGGTGAAGCACCTTCAGCTTGGACTCCTATCATTCTCGGTGTCTTTTCAATTATCCCAGCGTTCTTTAATTCGTTGAATCCCTTCCATATTGCGTAAATGTTTCCTGCATTTCCTACTGGGACTATTACGTTATCAGGGACTCCAATATCCTCGTAAATTTCAAATGCTATGGTCTTTTGTCCTTCCAGTCTCCACGGGTTAAAGGAATTTAGCGGGTAAACTATCTTTAATTCTCTATAAAGCCTCATAACGCTTGACATTGCTATATCGAAACTTCCATCTATCTCAAGTATTGTTGCTCCGTAAAGAATAGATTGAGCTAATTTTCCTAGAGCTACTTTACCCTTAGGAAGGACAATATAACTTTTGAGACCTGCTCTACTTGCATAGGCTGCAGCTGAGGCTGCGGTATTCCCAGTTGAAGCTGCGACGACAACTTTGTATCCTAATGAGAGTGCAGAGCTTATTGCTACCGTCATTCCCCTGTCCTTAAAACTCCCAGTCGGGTTAGCTCCTTCAAACTTGAAGTAAGCATTTTCATAACTAGTTGACTTTATCAGAGGCGTATTTCCTTCATTCAGTGTAACTATTTTCTTATATTCCCCTGCTATTAATTCCTTATATCTCCACACTCCTTTACCTTTAAGTGAGGAGAACGAAAAGGACTTAGGAGGCTCTACTACTATTTCTAGTAGTCCTCCACATTTAGGGCAAGTTATAAGGTCTTGCTTTATAGGGTACTCTTCCCCACAGTCTAAACATTTTAAATAGCCATTAATGTTTCCAACAATAACTCACCACTGTACGGTAAAGCTCTTTATTACACTAAATTATAAGCTTTATCTTACATCAAAAATGTGAGTAATTATGGCTTTTAAGGATCTTAGAGAATATATTCATTTTCTACGTCAAAAAGGAAAAATTGTAGAAATAGATGACGAAATTTCGCCAGACCTTGAGATCGCTTATATTTCGAGGCAAGCCACATATAGGAGGTTGCCTACACTTTTGTTTAAGCGAGTTAAAGGGTATCCTGATTGGAAGGTAATAACTAACATGTTCTATTCTATTAATTCGTTTTACGACATCTTTGGAACAGATAAATTAGACGAAATAAGCAAGAATTTTATAGAGAATTTTATGGGAAATATACCTATAACTCTAACCCAGAAAATAAAGAGTCTTGCAGAGTTTTCTAAGTTTGGGAAAATTTTACCTAAAAGTAAGAAGCCCGTTTTTGAGGAAAAAAGTAGGGCTAATCTTCTGTCTTTCCCAGCCTTAAAAACGTGGCCTAAGGATGCGGGAAAATATTTTACATTTTCAATAGCTATAACAAAAGACCCAGAAAGTGAAGTAACTAATTTGAGCGTTTACAGAGTTCAAATAGTTAATGAAAAGGAAGCAATAGTTCACTGGCAAGTTCTAAAGAGGGGAAATATTGCAGCTCATAAGTATAAGAGGCTGGGAATTAGGAAAGTTCCTATTGCTATAGTTAACGGTGTAGACCCAGCTATTGCGTTTATAGCATCCTCACCTGTACCTCCCGGTTTGGACAAGTATTTATTCGCTGGGATTGTTAGAGGCGAGGGAGTTGAGGTTCATGAACTAGATAACGGTATTTTAGTTCCTTCTAATGCAGAATCCGTCATCGAGGGTTATGTTGATCTAGACGATATGAGATTAGAGGGACCTTTCGGAGATCATTTGGGTTACTACACCCCTCAGGATTATTTTCCCACGTTTAAACTAGAAAAGGTGTACTTAAGAGAGAATCCAATATTTCACGCTACTTCTGTGGGTAAACCACCTTTAGAGGATGCGTGGATCGGGAAGGCTGTTGAAAGATTGTTTTTACCCTTCTTGAGATTAATAGTGCCTGAACTGGTTGACATGAACTTACCAGAATACGGTTTATACACCGGCATAGGTATATTTTCTATAAAGAAAATGTATCCAGGCCAAGGTAAAAGAGCTATGATGGCTCTATGGGGGACTGGGCAACTGAGTTTACTTAAAATGATTATTATTGTAGACGAAGATGTAAACGTTCATGATATTAATCAAGTAATTTATGCTATAGCTTCTACTGTAGACCCTAAGAGAGATGTGCTATTAATAGATAATGTAATTACGGATTCTCTAGACCACACAGTACCTAACCCACCTCTAGGAAGTAAAATTGGTATTGATGCAACGAGGAAGTTTAAAGAAGAGGTAGGGAGAGAGTGGCCTGAAGAAGTGAAGGATGATGAGGAAGTGGTTAAAAGAATGAATGTTTTACTGGACAAAATCGTTAAAGCTCATGATCTTCTCTCAAAGTGACGTCGTTTTCCAGATCCTTATATACAATGCTGACTTTCTTTACAGTATCTATAGTTGAGTTAATTTCAACTTTTTCGTTCTCTTTAAGTTCTCTATTTATAGAAATTTCGTCATGAAGCATTTTAGGTACTCTTTCTTGGTTATACGTAAGGGCAGATACTTCATAGGTCACTAGAATGAGCCTTAGTAATACTTTTTTAGGTGTAGTGTTTAGTATGATTATTTTGTTTGCGTCTTTCTTAACCGAAAAAACGTTCATTAATTTATTTTAATATAATGAGGTATTATAAGCCCGTCTATTTAAACAACTAAGTATAACTAGACTTAATTTGAGATAAATGGCTGGTGTAAACGATTTCATAAAGAACTGGAACGGCAAACAAGAACCCACGTTAGCTGAAAAGTTAAAAACTGCATTCAAGCCTCAACAACCACTACGTTACAAGCTTGTAATGGCTAACTACAGGCTTAAGACTACAATTAGCAGACTAGATGTTTACATCTCGAAACTGCAGGAAAGGGATAGGTCGTTATTTGAGAAAGTAGTAGAAGCTCAGATGTCTAAAGATAATATGAGGGCTGCAATGTATGCTAACGAGATAGCTGAAATAAGGAAGATCACAAAACAGCTGTTAGCTACGCAAATAGCTCTGGAGCAAGTGCAGTTAAGGCTAGAGACCGTAACCGAGTTAGGTGATGTGTTTAATTCACTGATACCAGTTGTTGGTGTAATAAGGGAGTTAAGGTATGCTATGAAAGGAGTAATGCCAGAACTTTCTGTTGAGCTTGCTGATCTAGAAGAGGGATTACAAGAGATTGTAATAGAAGCCGGAGAGTTCAGCGGTACTGGAGTTGACTTCACTTCAACATCGCCTGAGGCGAGAAAGATTCTTGAGGAAGCCACTATGGTTGCTGAGCAAAGGATGAAGGAGAAGTTCCCATCTCTACCATCATTTGTTACATCTGTAGCACAGAAATCCAATGAAGACCACAAATGAAAAATTAAATTGGTAGTGAGATTTTTCAAGGGTCAATAACATTTTTTAATGTATAAGTAAATATTTTAATGGGGAATATTATGACTTCTTCCGTTATTGAGGGAGACCTTATCCTCGATCTTAAATCCATAAGGAAAGACATGTTTTCTTTAGCCGGAGGTAAAGGGGCTAATTTAGGTGAATTAATTGCTTTTGGTATAAGGGTACCACCTGGCTTTGTGATTACGTCAAATGCATATAAGTACTTTATAGAATATAATAACTTAAAGGAGAAGATTAAAGAAGTTCTGGAAAAAGAGTCAGATGAAGAGAGTGCGAGCGAAAAGATTAGGTCTTTGATCTTGTCGGCATTAGTGCCTAAGGACTTAGAGGAATCAATATACAAGGGTTATGACTCATTGTCTAAGATGGTGGGGAAAGAAGTCTTAGTTGCAGTTAGGTCATCAGCTACTGCTGAAGACATAGGGGAAGCTAGTTTTGCAGGACAACAAGACACGTATTTAAATGTTTCACATTCAGAACTAATAGAAGCTGTAAAAAAAGTATGGGCAAGTTTATATGCAGCAAGGGCAATATCATATAGAAAAGCAAAGAGTATAGATCAATTAAATATATCTATGGCTGTAGTAGTACAAAAGATGGTTAATTCCAGATCTGCAGGTGTAATGTTTACTTTACATCCTTCTACTGGTGATAGGAACTATATTGTTATTGAGTCCAGTTGGGGACTCGGAGAATCTGTAGTAGGAGGAAAAGTTACTCCTGATGAAGTCGTAATTGAGAAGTCCAGTCTAAAGATAGTTGAGAGGAGACTTTCCCATAAAACCTCTAAGATAGTTTACGATCCGGTCGCCCGTAAGAATAAGACAGTGCAACTAACCGGTGAGGAAGCCGATACTATGTCCATAAACGACGAAGAAGCGATAGAGTTGGCCAAACTTGCATTAAAGATCGAGGAGCACTATGGGAGACCGATGGATATAGAATGGGCGATCGATTCAGACCTGAAGTTTCCTGATAATGTGTTTATAGTTCAAGCTAGGCCAGAGACCTATTGGAGTAATAAAGGTAAAGAAGAGCAGAAAGAAAAGAAGTCAAGCGGTTCTGGTAGAATACTCACTAAAGGAATACCGGCTAGCCCAGGCATTGCTGTAGGTAAAGCAAGAATTCTACTTGATCTTAAAGATGCAAAGAACTTCCAACAAGGTGAGATATTAGTTACTAAGATGACAGACCCTGATTGGGTTCCTATCATGAAGATGGCATCTGCAATAGTTACTGATGAAGGCGGAAGGACTAGTCATGCTGCAATAGTCTCCAGAGAGTTAGGTATTCCCGCTGTAGTAGGAACTGGTAACGCTACTAAAGTCATACAAGACGGGCAAGAAATAACTGTTGACGCAACTAGAGGAATTATTTATGAAGGTAAAGTGGTTCAAGAGGAGGGAGAGAAGTCTTCTGCTCAAACTGTTACTCCTCAAGCTTCTGTTTCAGGAATCTCACGTGAAGTACTATTAAGCCTATATCCAGTAACTGCCACTAAAATCTATATGAACTTAGGACAGCCTGATATAATAAACAAGTACTTAGATCTTCCGTTTGACGGTATAGGATTAATGAGGATCGAGTTCATAGTCAGTGAGTGGATTAAATATCATCCGCTTTACTTAATAAAGATAGGTAAACCTGAGGAGTTTGTGAACAAACTTGCTGAAGGAATATCAATGGTCGCTTCAGCAATTTATCCTAGACCGGTAGTAGTAAGGTTCTCTGATTTCAAGTCTAATGAGTATAAGAGCTTGCAAGGCGGAACCGAATTTGAGCCAGACGAGAGAAACCCAATGATAGGTTGGAGAGGAGTATCACGTTACATCAGTAAGCAATACGAGCCAGCGTTCAGGTTAGAGGTAAAGGCAATTCTAAAGGTTAGAGAGGAAATGGGACTAAGTAACGTTTGGGTCATGTTCCCGTTTGTCAGAACTACATGGGAGCTTAATAAAGCAATTAAAATTATGGAGGAAGAGGGGCTTAGGAGAAGTTCTGATTTCAAAGTTTGGATTATGGCTGAGGTTCCATCAGTAGTTGTTCTAGCAGATGAATTCTCTAAGATAGTCGACGGATTCAGTATTGGTAGTAATGACCTTGCACAACTCACGCTAGGAGTAGATAGAGACTCAGACCTACTTGCGAGAATGGGATATTATGATGAAAGAGATCCGGCAGTGCTCGAGTCTATAAGGAGGTTAATAAGGACTGCCCATAAGTATGGTAGGACAGTTTCAATATGTGGTCAGGCACCTAGTGTATATCCCGAAGTTGTAGAATTCCTCGTAAAGGAAGGGATAGATAGTATAAGTGTTAACCCAGACGCTGTGACCACTACTAGGCGTTGGGTAGCCTCTGTAGAGCAAAAAATACTGCTTCAAGGACTAAGAAATAATAATCAAGAAGATAAAGAATAATTTTTATCCTTAGTTCATTTTAAATAGATTTTCCCTTTTTCTTCTGGTTTAATATCGAGCCCCAACACCCTTTGCAATATCTCCTAGCTCCGTCAAAATATGCCGTACATGATTGGCATATTATTCTTCCGCAATTCTCGCACTTTCCTATTGACAAGTTCCTTCTACAAATTTGACAGAGGCTCATTTCACATACTTTGCATATGCCTTGAGTGATTACAAAATCTTCTAAACATACTTTTCTCCTACAAATTTTGCAAACAAAAAGTTGCGAATTTTCTTCACAAATTTCGCATTTCCAAAAATCTCTTAAACCATCTGTAAGCTTCTTCATCATCTTTCGCCTGGACAGGTGGATGTTTGAAGTAAAATGCTGATAATTCAATTAGAGGTCCGCTTATCTTCCTATCCAACGCTACCTTAACACCTCTTATCACGTCTACCAACACCGCAGCACAGTTAGATTTATCGTCAACTTCTAATGACGCTTCTATTTTTATTGGCATCCCAGCAAAGCCAGAGCCCTTAACGTAAATATAAGCTACTTTAGTATTTCCAAGGAAAGGAATATAGTCTGACGGACCAATCCTGATTTTACCTTCTTTCTCTAGATAATCGTTCTCTAAAGTGCTTGTTACTGCTTTGGTTTTGCTAACCCTTTTAGAATATAGTCTTTCTTCTGTTTTCATGTTTAGGAAGTCTGTGTTTCCTCCTACGTTAAGCTGGTAGGTTTCGTCTACCTTAACTCCCCTAAGTCTGAACAAAGATGTGAGTGTTCTGTGAAGAATCGTAGCACCTATCTGACCCTTAACATCATCACCAGCTATAGGAAGTCCCCTTTCTTTAAACATTCTGGGAAATTCGCCGGTAGGATCGCTTGCTATAAAAACGGGAATCGCGTTAATGAAGGCTGCTCCTGCCTCTAACGCAGCCCTAGCATAAGTTCTGCTGGCTATCTCACTACCTACCGGTAACATATTTACAAGGATCTCTGCTTTACTATCCTTGAGTTCTTGCACTACATCCTCTATCTTTCCGTCCATTGCAGGGTTAAAAACGTCCATCATATGAGGAGCTACTCCGTCAAATGTGGGTCCTTTAGAAACTTTTACGCCTTTTTTGGGCATTTCGACAATTTTAGGGGTTATATTAGGTTTCTCGAAGATAGCTTCGCTTATATCCTTTCCTATTTTGTTTTTGGATATGTCGAATGCTGCGACTATCTCTATGTCAGTCACCTTATATCTTCCTATTAGTGGTGTGATTAACCCCTCGTAATAACTCTCTCCTTTCTGTTTATAATATTCTATTCCTTGTATAAGCATTGAGGCACAATTCCCTAGTCCAGCTATTGCTACTTTAATCATTGATTTTAAAATGAGAGAAGATGGATTAAAATATATTGTGATGATAAGGAGAAATCAGATAGGTGAAGAAGTGGAGCGACACTGAGGTTGAGATTATGTTAAAAAGAATGTATGTAAGGGTATACGGTATAGTTCAGGGGGTTGGTTTTCGGCGTTTCGTTCAAATTCACGCGGTAAGACTGGGGGTAAAAGGTTATGCTAAAAATCTTCCAGACGGAAGTGTAGAGATAGTAGGAGAGGGTCACGAAGAAGCTCTTCAGAAACTCTTAGACCAGATAAGACGAGGACCTCCTCTTGCAAAGGTAGAGAATGTGGACGTAAGGTTTGATGAGTATAAAGGTGAGTTCGACACGTTTGATACCTATTAAAATTTTTAAATGTGGTAAGCTTTTATTGTATAAGGTGTTTTTGTTGCACCAATGGTAAACACGGATTTGATTCCAAAGTACTGGTACAATATAGTTCCAGACCTACCCAAACCTTTACCTCCTCCAAGAGACCCTCCAGATGCTGAATTTTCAAGGATTGAGCTCCTTAAGAAAATATTGCCCAAAGAAGTATTAAGGCAACAGTTCACTATAGAGAGATTTATAAAGATCCCTGAGGAAGTGAGGGATAGATACGCGGCTATAGGTAGGCCTACACCCCTAATTAGAGCGAAGAGGTTAGAAGAATATTTAGGTACTCCTGCAAAGATCTACTTTAAATACGAGGGTGCAACCCCTACGGGGTCTCATAAGATAAACACAGCTATACCTCAAGCGTATTTTGCGTATGAAGAAGGAGTAGAGCATGTAGTAACAGAGACGGGTGCTGGACAGTGGGGGACGGCGGTAGCACTAGCTGCTTCAATGTATGATATGAAATCCACTATTTTCATGGTGAAAGTTAGTTATGAACAGAAACCAATGAGAAAGACGATAATGGAACTTTATGGTGGAAATGTTTATCCAAGTCCCACGGACTTAACTGAATTTGGAAGGAAAGTTCTTAAGGAAAATCCGAATCACCCAGGGTCTCTAGGTATAGCAATGAGTGAAGCTATAGAATATGCACTAACACACGGCTACAGATACCTAGTAGGAAGTGTTTTAGATGTAGTACTTCTTCATCAGTCGGTAATCGGTATGGAGGCTATAGCCCAATTAGAAGAGCTAGGCGAGGAACCGGACGTACTAATAGGATGTGTAGGTGGAGGAAGTAACTTCGGAGGATTTGTTTATCCCTTTATAGGTGCTAAGAAAGGAAAGAAGTATATTGCGGTAGGCGCAGCGGAAGTACCGAAGTTTAGCACTGGTAAGTACGAGTATGACTTTCCTGATTCCGCAGGGTTATTACCTCTGGTTAAGATGATAACCCTAGGCAAGGATTATGTTCCTCCCTCGATATATGCAGGAGGACTAAGATATCACGGTGTTGCTCCGTCTCTTAGCCTATTAGTGAGAGAAAAGATCATAGAGTGGAGGGAATACGGAGAGGAGGACATATTTGAGGCTGCTCAACTAGTCATGAAAACTCAAGGTATTGTACCTGCCCCAGAGACCTCCCATGCATTGAGAGCTGTAATCGATGAGGCATTAGAGGCGAAGAAGAAAAACGAGAAAAAGGTAATTGTTGTAAATTTCAGTGGTCACGGGTTATTAGATCTTGGTAATTATGAATCTATAAGAAAGAGAATAGGGAGCAAGAAATGAAGAGAATGTTAGTAACGTATATGACATTAGGATATCCAAATTTGGACTCGTTCTATGAGTTTGTAGAAAAAAGTGTATCATTAGGGACAGACATATTGGAGATAGGCGTACCACCAAAGTACGCTAAATACGATGGCCCCGTGATTAGAAAAAGTTACAAAGTAGTTACTGAATGGCTTAAGGACTACTATTCAGTCTTAGCGGAGGTCAGAAAAAGGGTTTCAGTACCTATTATTATATTAACGTATTTAGAAGATTATATAAATCAATTGGATCAATTTCTTGGCAAATTAAGAGAAATAGGGATAGATGGGATACTATTTCCAGATCTATTGATTGATTTCGTAGACGATTATTTGTCATATGTTAATATAATTAAGAAACATGGGTTAAAGGCTGTGTTATTTACAGCTCCATCAGTTCCCGATACTCTCATACAAGAGGCGTCAAAGATTTCCGATATATTTCTTTATTACGGTGTAAGACCCACTACTGGAGTTATTATTCCCGTAAGTGTTGACTCCCTGATTATACGTGTTAGGAATTTAGTTCAAAATAAGTTAGTTGTAGGGTTTGGTCTTAACGATCTTAACGACCTCAGAAAAGCATTAGCCGCGGGGGCTGACGGGATAGCTATTGGTACCGCTTTTATCGAAGAAATTGAGAAGAACGGGATCAATAGTGCACTAGAACTAGTTAAAAAAATCAGGGGGATTTTAGATGAATACAGCTGAGTACTTGAAAAAACTTGTTTATGAGAAAAAGGATCTTTCAGAAAAAGAAGCTGAGGAAATAGCTAACGGTATAATGAGGGGAGAGATAAATGAGATTCAGAGTTCGGGAATTCTAGTAGCTTTAGCGTCTAAGGGAGAATCGGCAGAAGAGATTAGAGGGTTTGCAAGGGCTATGAGAAGTAATTCAATAAAAATAGACTTTCCCGATAGTTTGGACACAGCTGGTACTGGGGGGGACGGGTTAAACACCTTGAACGTTAGTACAGCTGCAGCTCTTGTACTTAGTCAGATTTTTCCTGTTGCAAAACACGGTAATAGATCGGTGAGCAGTAAGTCGGGAAGTGCTGACGTCTTAGAAGAGCTGGGATATAACATATTTGTTAGTAAAGATAGGGCTATTGAGCTTTTGAGAAAGTGCAATTTTGTCTTTTTGTTTGCCCAACTCTATCATCCTGCAATGAAGAACGTTGCTAATGTAAGGAAGAATCTCGGGATACGTACAATATTTAATATCTTAGGTCCGCTTACCAATCCCGCTTCAGCTAAGTACCAGATGATTGGTGTGTTTTCCATAAAATACATTGATAGAATAGCAGAAGCGGTTCAACATCTTAATTACGAGAGGGTATTTTTGTATCACGGAGACCCCGGAATTGATGAAGTAAGTCCTCAAGGAGATACTCTGATATATGAAGTGAAAGGACAGAGTATGGAAAAGTATAAGGTAAACTATACGGATTTCGGCATTAAAGAACCGGTCTCGATAGGTAAATTAAGAGTCGAAAATGCTCACGATTCAGCTCTTAAGATTATTAGGGGATTGTTGGGACAGGACAAAAATGTCAGAATTTTCATAGGAATTAACGTTAGTGTCGGCCTTAAACTACTAAGGAAAGTTAACGACTTTAAAGACGGATATGAGTACGCTGAGCAGCTCATGAGCAGTTCTGTAGAACATATAAGAAAGATAATGGAGTTAAACGGAACTTCTCAAAAATTTGAGGCTTTGGTGAAGGAAGCTGATAAGGGTTAAGTTCTGCGGTATATCTAACGTTAAAGACGCTATGCTAGCTGAAAAATTAGGTGCAGACTTCATAGGTGTAGTAACTGATACTGTAAGTCCTAGGTATGTCAAAAATGAGTTCGTAAGAATAGTGAAAAGGTATGTTACGAAACCCGTAGTAACGGTAAAGGTTAAAGGAGAACTAGGTAAAATACTGGAAGAAGGGAAAGAAGCGGATTTTGTACAGATACATAGGGTTTTAACCGACGAAGAGTTACAGTATTTAAATTCCTTCAAAAGGAATATCATTTTATACGTGCCTGCATCTGGTAAATTCGAAACGTACTTTAGAAAAGTGATCTCATCTTCAAATTACATGGTCTTATTAGATAAAGATAATGAAAACAAGGTCGATTTGTATATTGCTAAAAAATGGATTAGTGAGTACTCTAAGGTCGGTATAGGAGGAGGTATAAAGCCCGAAAATGTTAGGGATTACCTCTCACTGAACCCTTACTGGATTGATATCTCCAGTGGGATTGAATTATACAAGGGAAAGAAAGACCCGAGTAAAATGTCCTTAATTATAAAAGAGGTGAGAGAATGGACGTCTATCCGATAACCGCTTTCGCACAACCTAACGAAGTCTTTAAGTGTATTAAAGAAGGAGAGAATATTGCCGCATTACTTGAAAGCGGTTCTGGTCCTCAGCATAAAGCGAGGTTTAGTATAATTGCTTGGGGGAGGAAAGGCTATCTCAAGTTGAACAAGGACTCTAGCGAGGGAGAGATATCGACCTCATTTTATGATCCCGTGGAGGTTTTAGGCGAGTTTATGAAAAAAGCTCCATTGTTGAATTTACCTGGAAAATTTAAGGGAGGTATGATAGGGTATGTCAGTTATGACGCAATAAGGTATTGGGAAACGATAAAGGATCTGAAACCAGAAGCCGAGGATTGGCCATACGCTGAGTTCTTCATACCCGAAAACGTAATCTTATATGACCATGTTGAAGGGAAGGTTTACGTGGAAGGTGAACTCCAGCTTAAAGATGGTTGTTCGGATTCAGGACAAGTAAAGTTCGATCTCTATGACGAATCTTTAGGGAAAACGGAATTTGAAAATAGTGTTTCAGACATATTAGATTATATAAAACGAGGCTATGCTTTTCAAGTAGTAATTTCTAGGTTTTATAGGTATACATTTAAGGGTAATGTAACACACTTTTACAATACGTTAAGGAAAGTTAATCCTTCACCTTACATGTTTTACCTAAAGTTCTTTGATAGGGAGATAATTGGTTCAAGTCCCGAAACATTATTCAGTGTCCAAGATGGTATCGTTGAAACTTATCCTATAGCGGGTTCTAGGCCTAGAGGGAAGACCGTAGAAGAGGACTTAGAGTTGGAGAGGGAAATGTTGGCTTCAGAGAAAGAGAGGGCAGAGCATTTAATGCTTGTAGACTTAGCTAGGAATGACATAGGTAAAGTATGCTACATGGGTTCCGTGAAAGTACCGGAATTAATGTATGTAGAAAAATACAGTCATGTTCAGCATATAGTTAGTAAGGTAGTCGGAACATTGAAGAGGAACAACACTTCCTTTGACGTGCTGAAAGCTACCTTCCCTGCGGGGACTGTAAGCGGGGCTCCTAAGCCTATGGCTATGAATATTATAGAGATGTTAGAACCGTATAAGAGAGGTCCCTATGCTGGAGGTGTGGGATTCTTCTCAGCTAATGGTGACTCCGAGTTTGCTATAACGATAAGGAGTGCTTTCGTGAATAAAGATTTGTTTAGGATACAAGCAGGAGCTGGTATAGTTTACGATTCAATTCCAGAAATGGAATATTATGAGACTGAACATAAAATGAGAGCTTTGAAAGTGGCTATGGGGGTGGAAAAATGACAGATATTACACTTATAATAGATAATTATGACAGTTTCGTTTATAATATAGCACAAATAGTAGGAGAATTAGGAACTATTCCGATAGTGATAAGAAATGATGAAATTACAGTGAGGGGGGTAGAGAGAATAAACCCTGATAGGATCATCATCTCTCCGGGTCCAGGTTCACCTGATAAGAAAGAAGATATAGGTATAGTAATAGACGTAATAAAGCAATTGGGAAAAAGAATTCCGATTTTTGGTATTTGTTTAGGTCATCAAGCTATAGGATATGCTTTCGGGGCTAAGATAAGAAGGGCTAAAAAGGTTTTTCACGGTAAAATAAGTAAAATAGTTCATAATTCGACAGCGATTATTTATGACGGAATCCCTAAGCAATTCGAGGCTACTAGATATCACAGCTTAGTTATTGATGATGTAAAAGAGCCGTTAATTATTGACGCTTATTCCTTAGAAGATAACGAAATAATGGGGGTTCATCATGTCGAATATAGAATATATGGGGTTCAATTTCATCCTGAAAGTGTGGGTACACCGTTAGGTAAGAGAATACTTTATAATTTCATTAATAAAGTCTGATCAGATGCCTAGATTTTTACAAGGCTGGTTAGCGGATGTTATAAGATTTTCCCAACAAAGACCTGAAGTATACAAAACTAGACAGAGACCTATTTATTCGCTCAAAAGGAATATTATGGTAAAGAAAAGTGAGGGCAAAAACCCCATTATTGCTGAGTTTAAAAGGAAATCTCCCTCCGGGTTTAACGTGAATAGGGACATAATAGAGTATGTAAAATTTATGGAGGCTAATGATGTTGCCGGTATATCTGTTTTAACCGAGGAGAAATTTTTCGGAGGCAGTTACACAGACCTTGAGAGAGTTGCTGAAAATGTTAGTGTCCCAGTTTTAATGAAAGATTTTGTGGTCACTGAGAAACAAATAAATACAGCCTATAGTTTAGGTGCTGACGTCATTTTATTGATAGTAAGGGTTCTCACGGAGAGGGAGTTAATTAGTTTGTACAAATATGCAAAGAGTTATAAGTTAGACGTTATTGTGGAGGTAACAAATGAGGAAGAGGTAGAAATAGCTTTAAGGAATAATTTTGATATAATAGGCGTAAACTCCAGGGATCTTTCTTCTCTTGACTTAAGTTTAGAAAAGACTGAAAGGTTACTTAAACTTATCCCTTCAGATAGGATAAAAATTGCTGAAAGCGGGATAAGGTCTAGGGACGATATTCATCGTCTTAAAAATGCGGGAGCTGACGCATTTTTAATAGGTACCACATTAATGCAAGATCCGAATAAAATAAAGGAATTAATTTAGGTGTATAATTTATGTCAGTAGATAATTTTTCTACTGCGTCAACAAGTATAACCGGTGAATCGACGTTAGTTTATCAAGAAGTGGCGAGAAAAGTACAGAAGGAGAAAGGTATAAGAGTAATAAACTTCGGAATAGGACAGCCAGATTTACCTACATTTAGAAAAATAAGAAATGCAGCAATAAAGGCACTCGACGAGGGCTTTACCGGTTATACCTCAGCCTACGGTATAGATGAATTGCGTGAAAAGATCGCCTCGCATCTAAATTCGAGGTATCCTAGTGAGAGACCAATAAAGAAGGAGGAAGTAATAGTTACGCCTGGCGCGAAAACTGCATTATATCTCGCTTTTCTCCTTTACGTTAACCCCGGTGACGAGGTTATAATTTTCGACCCGTCTTTCTACTCCTATGCGGAAGTAATAAAGATGTTAGGCGGGAAACCTGTTTACATCAAGATGAGATGGACTGAAGAGAACGGTTTCTCACTCAATGTTGATGAGCTAAAAGAGAAGATAACATCTAAGACTAAAATGATAGTTCTTAACAATCCTCATAATCCTACTGGAATGGTATTTGATCCAAGAGAAATAGAGAAAGTAATGGAAATAGCGAAGGAGAGAAAAGTTATCTTGTTATCAGACGAGATATATGATTATTTTGTTTATGATGGAAAGATGAAAAGTGTTTTAGAAGATCCAGATTGGCGTGAGTATGTAATTTATGTTAACGGTTTCAGTAAGACGTTTTCAATGACTGGTTGGAGGCTGGGTTATATAGTAGCTAAAGATAGAGTTGTGAGGAAAATGGCAGAGCTTGCAGCTAATATATATACATGTCCGACAAGTTTTGCTCAGAAAGGAGCATTAGTTGCTTTTGATTCATTTGATGATGTAAAGGATATGATTTCGTTATTCAGAAGAAGAAGGGATGTAATGTATGAAGAATTGAAGAAAAATAAGTGGATAAGGGTTTACAAGAGTCAAGGGGCATTCTACATGTTTCCGTATGTAGGAGACATTCTAGCTAAGACGAAAATGCAGGTTAAAGACTTTTCAGTAAAGATGATAGAAGAAGCTGGGGTGACTACCATACCAGGGGAGGTCTTCCCGTTAGAGGTTGGAAGGAACTTTCTCAGATTAAGTTTTGCTGTAGACGAAAATGATATAAGAGAAGGAGTCAGAAGGATTAATGAATTCGTAATAAGGTTGATGAAAGAGTAACGAGTGAACGGTGAGCAAAACTCCCATGGGCTGACTATCTGTGATTAAATAATGTTTATTTTCTGTTTTTCACCTCTAATTCAGTTCTTCAAAACAAATAAAGAAGGCTTTGAAAAGCACGTTGGAAAAATATCCCTAATTTATTTTTTCACTATTGATAATAATTCAGCCTTAATCTCGTCGCCCTCTTGATACTCTATACTCTCGATTTTCAATGTTTTCTTTATGTCACTTTCTATACTTCTTATCTTCTCAATGAACTCTTTAGGGCCTACTAATTTAACATTAATCATAGATACAATTGATAATTGGTTCTTTATTTTCAATGTTCTAATTGTTGAAGTAGTTTTCTTTATGTACTCGCCCAGCTTCAGAATCTCGGGGTCTTCTTCAATGTCACTTACATCCGGAATTCTCTCTAACAAGATACTTATTTTATCTCCGAAAAGTTTACTATACATCTCTTCTGTTATGTGGGGTGCTAGCGGGTGTAATATTATCAGAAGATCCCTGAATATCCTTTGCAAAGTGTAAAGTGCTGACTGATCTTCCTCGAAGAGTCTGTGTTTGATCAGTTCTAGGTACTCATCAGCTATTGTCTCCCAGAAGTACGAGTACAAAGACTCCACAACTGTGTAAAAGTCATAATTATCGTATGCACTAATGACTTTTTCTATAAATCTCTTGTGCTCAGCTAAGATCCATTGGTCAATAGAGTTTAAGGTTAGAGGTTTTTCGAACTTCTTCTTTCCTATGAAGGGATATGAAAGTCTTCCAGCGTTCCACAACTTTTGAAGTAGCAGTTTCTTCGCCTTTACGGTTTCCCATTTGAATGGAAAGTCGTCTCCTATTCTTGCATCTAATAATGTAAGCCTTATTGCATCGGCACCAAATTCGTCTACCCTATCCAGTGGATTAACCACGTTCCCTTTACTTTTACTCATTCTAGTTCCGTCGGGTCCTAACACCTGCCCATTAATTAGTACCTCTTTAAACGGTATATTCCCAGTTAGCATGAGAGTTCTGAAAAAAGTGTAAAATAACCACGTTCTTATGATATCCGTCCCTTGTAACCTTATTGATGCAGGGAAAGTCCTCGAAAATCTATTCTTGTCGGTGTAAAAACCAGTTAGGTAAATCACTGTAACGCTGGAATCGATCCATACATCAGCTACATCGGTTATTGGCTTTAAAGGAAGACCGCATTTAGGACATTTATCTACAGGAGGAGAGATTTTCGTAGGATCTATTGGGAGTTGTTCTTCTTTAGCGGGGACTAGATGCCCGTTGTCACAATACCAGAACGGTAAGGGTGTTCCATAGACTCTTTGTCTGCTTATGTTCCAATCCCATTCCAAGCTATTGATCCAGTCTTCAAGATAATGAGACATTCTGGAAGGAATGAATTTCATTTTTTTATATTCTTCTAGCAATTGTGATTTAAACGGCAGAGTTCTTATGTATATTTGTTTCTTTGTAAGGAACTCTATGGGAGACAGACAGTCGCTTCTCTCAGTATGAGATAAAACGTTGTGCTTGATATTCTCTACTTTCACTAAGTAACCTTGTTGTTTTAATATTTCCACCATCTTCTTTCTGGCTTCGGTGACCTTCAACCCGTCCAACAACCCGTTAGTGTTTTTCATTCTGCCTTTCTCGTCCAGCAGTTCTGTTACAGGTAAGTTGTACATTAATTGCCACTTTATGTCTTGAGGGTCTCCGTAAGTGCTTATCATTACTGCACCAGTTCCGAATTCTTTTTCCACAGACTTATCGGCAATTATTTTTACCTCTTTATTAAACACGGGAACTATAACCGTTTTTCCTATCAAGTTCTTGTATCGTTCGTCTTCCGGATGTACTGCTACAGCTTGTGTTGCTCCCAATAATTCAGGTCTGGTTGTTGCTATTATTATATCTCCACCATCCTTGAGAGGGAATCTAATATAAGCTAGAATTCCTTCTTTCTCAAGGTATCCTACTTCACTTTGAGCTAATGCAGTCTCGCACTTAGGACACCAGTATACTGGGCCCTCCTTCATTTCTATTAGTCCGTTCTCATACATCTGCAGTAAGCTTTTCTGTATTACTCTTCTATACTTTTCTTCGTAAGTTCTGTACTCAAATCTTTCCCACTCTGGTCTGTAGCCAAGTCTAATCATAGCTTCTTTCATTCTCTTAATCATATCCTCTGTCCACTCAATGCATTTTTTGAGGAACAATTCCCTGTTATCCTTAGGAATACCGAGCTTGTACTGGACTTTCAGCTCGGTAGGTAACCCTTGTGTGTCCCATCCCTGAGGTAAAAGCACATTATATCCTTGGAGTCTCTTAAGTCTCGCTATAGTATCAGCAATGGAAACCCAATATGCGTGACCCATGTGAAGTTCTCCGCTCGTGAAAGGCGGAGGAGTATCTATAACGAAGGTGGGCGATTGCGTATCCTCATCCTTAAACCTGAAGACTTTCTCCCAAAACTCTTGGCTTAACCAGATTTTTTGCCACTTTAACTCAATCGACTTAGGATCATAATGCTTAGGCCATTCTTCCATCTTTTTATTAATCTCCTCCTGTGTTAGCATTGTTTCACCTATTTTACCACTATTTTATAAGGTATGAGGTTAAAAATTGTTGGAAATGAAGATTGCAGTTATTGGTGGTGGAGTATCAGGATCACTACTAGGTTACTTGTTAAAGGCTAAGACAAATCATGAGGTAAAGTTATTCGATGTAATAAACAAGTATGTTAAACCTTGCGGAGATATAGTACCTAACGTTTTTTCTACTCCGTATCCTTGGGAAGTCAAGTTCGGGATTAAGAGGTTCGCTTTTTATATAGATGGGGAGAGAGTTTACGACGTAGAATATAGGCATACGAAGTGGTTAGTAATAGACAAATGGAAATGGATTAATGACATGCGTAAAAATTTAGGTTTTAACCACGTAAGTGAATTTAGAAAAGAGGACTTTGATCTAGTCATAGACGCTAAGGGTCCATATGATATGGATAGGGATGTAGTGTACACGACAAGGGCTATTATAAAGACTGATAAATTTTCTGATGAAGCTATTTTTGAGTTCGATACTAAATACACGGGTTTTTATTGGATATTCCCAGCTGAAGAAGGGTTACTTAACATAGGAGCTGGTTTCATAGAGTATAAAAACTCAAAGGAGCTCTTACTTAAGTATATGAAAGAGAGATACGGTAATTTCGAATTGTTAGACATGAGAGGTGCTCCTATTTCCATTTCCCCAGTCCATAATAAGGTTGGAAGAATAGGTGAAGCTAGAGGGTTAGTCTTTCCTCTGAGCGGTGAGGGAATTAGGCCCTCTGCTATTTCTGCAATAAAGGCTTATGAGGTACTATCGTACGACTTTAATAGGTTTGAAGAGAGATTAGACTCCGCTTTGAAAAGCTTAGAGGACAGTATTATGTTACAGCATAAAATTCTTTTGTTATACAGAAAAAGTGGGTTATCTTTAAGGAAGGGTCTCCTGAAATTCTTGTTTAAGAACGAAATTCTTATAGACGCTTATTTAGAAGATAAATTAACTCCTGAAGGTATAACAGAGTCAGCGAGGTTTGTGAAAAGTGGAGGTATACTTAGAAAATAGTAAGAGTAAGACCGGTAAGCATGCAATAAGGAGTTTACTATACACCTTGGAGAACGGTAAACTAGTAGAATATAAAACCGTTAAGGTAAAGAGTAAAGTTCCTCCCACTTACAAGATAGGAGATAAAACGTTAGTTATAATACCAGATAAGGGAATTTTCATACATTTAGTTTTCTTAAAAAATCTAAAAAATAAGGTAAGGGGAAAGGTCACGGTCTATAAAGATGGTAATGTAGTTTCTGAATTCAATTATAGAAAATTAAAGTTAAAACTAGTGAAAGGAGAGCCAACCTACGCCGAGCAAGTTAGAGCCCTATTTGAAGAGCTCAAGATCCCGATTAAAGGAATTAACATAAAGCTTCCTAAGGGGTGAGATTATTTTTGAAGTGGAATACACTATACTTCCTTCAGATCCATCTAATGTTCTGAGAAGCACATATGCATTAGAACTTATTGAGAAGGAGTTAAAGGAGATCTGTAATGTTGTAAAAGCGGGAGCTTCGCTACTCTGTGCTCCTTCCGCTGATGTTTTGGTGTTAGTATTTACCTCGTTTAATGAAGGGAGACAGCTTAATGTTCGTTTAAAGGTTCAGTCTCATAATTCTCAGTCTTTAGTTAATATCTTATCCCAGCTAGCTACCAGACTTAGAGAACAAGGTTACGTAATGACTTTAGCTACTTCCTCCAACATCTTCAGGTAAATTTGTTTTATCTCTTCATCGTCTGTTATTTCCTTTTTCATCTCAGCTACGATATTACATAGGTAAGTGTGTATTCTCGATTTGCATAAAACTCCTTTCACTATTCTGTAAGAGTCGTTCTCAATATTTAATTCCACATAAATGACATTGTTAATGCTATTAGTGACTTTTAGTTTTTCTGTATTATTAACTATTAAATCTGTGTCCGCATAAAAAAGATTTCCAATTAATACGAGATCTTTGTTATTGAATAGAATTTTCTTAAACTGTTTGGACAAGTTCGCTCCCACAGTAAGGACATCTATACTTTAAACCCCTTGCATCAGCCTCACAGAAATAGGCCCTATACTTCTTTTCGCACTTTGGGCACTTATATACTATATCAGTTCCCATCTTTAATTTTCTGTTACATATTCTACAGTAAACTTGAACCCATCCTATATGTCCGTAAGCTGTGCTTCCTCTGCCTTTAATACTCATGCGATATACTACCTTCTATCATGTATTTATATTTATCGTAAGGATAAGGTGTTACCTTTTCCTCCAAGAGTAACTATTATTAGGAAAAGATTATAAATATAGTAGGAATAAAAAGTGCAGGCTGTAGTCTTGTATTATAAATTGGAACCAGTAGAGTTACTCCCTGGTCTAATCGGTTATAAAGTTGCTAAAGAGAAGGAAGAATTAGTTAACGTTAAAGATGAAGAAGAGGCAGAAAAAACTACTTCTCAAGATACTTCCCATGTGTCTCTCGTTATAGCTAATAAATTTAGAGTAGTTAATACTCCAGGTTTAATGAGGTACACTTTGCCTGAACCCTTGAAGTTACTTAGGATCGGTTATCCTAAAGATCTTCAGAATGTGGAATCAGTGGGAATGGAGTATCTTACGTTCTTTGATAAGGATTATAAACTAATAGGGGTGGATATCAATGAGAACTTTGATAAACCTTTTGTAGTCTTAGATTTCGAGAACGGATTTACTAAGATAATATCTAAAGGAGAAATAAACTCTAAGCCTAAGGGAACTAAGGAGTCAACAGCTAAAAAGTCTAAAAATAAAGCTAAGAGTAAGAAAAAGAAGAGTGCTAAGAGAGCTGGTTCAAGACAAAAAGCTAAGAGCAAGAGTGCTAGAAAGAGTTGAGGAATTTTTATTAAATAATAAAGCAGGAGAAGAAATTTGGTTTAGGGAATTAATACTTTGTTTACTTACCGCTAATTCTTCTTTCATATCTGCTTATAAGGCCTTAAATAACCTATACTCTCATGACATTAAATTATTAGATATAGAGCAGATCTCTGTAATTTTAAGAGATTCTGGATATAGATTTTATAATCTTAAATCCCGTTATATAAGAGAAGCAATAGAAAAATATTACGGAAGGATAAAGACATTAGTGAAACCTATAGCTGACATTGACCAATTTAAAGCTAGAGAATTTCTGGTAAATAACATTAAAGGTTTAGGTTATAAAGAAGCTAGCCACTTCCTCCGTAATCTGGGATACTTTGAGCTGGCTATTATTGATAGACACATTTTACGGTATGTTAATACTAATTTGTATGTAAGCGTTAAAAAAGTAGATAACAAACATAGATATTTATTAGTTGAAGGTTTACTTAGAGCTATAGCTTCAGCTTTGAATATGCAAGTGGGGTTGCTTGATCTTTTTATATTTTTTAAGCAAACTCAAACTCTCGTAAAATAAAATAAAAAAATATAAAAGTAAGAATTTAACGTATAAAGTGAGGGTAAAAATGCAAACAACTACAAATCCCTTGAATGTGCCTAAAGGCATACAACTTTACTTGTCTTACACTACGTCTTGGGCTTTTTCTTCATCACTTTCATCATGTTAAACATCTAATTCTATAAATTCTTCTTACGGTGAGTGTTATGCCTTCCGTAAAAGTATTAATTACAGATCCTATCAACGAAATCCTAATTAAAACGCTAAAAGAGAAGGGAGCAGAAGTAGATTATAGACCTGAAATTGAAAGAAAAGAATTGTTAGATATAATAGAAAACTATCAAGTCTTAGTGGTCAGAAGTAGAACTAGGGTAGATAAAGACGTAATCGAGAGAGGTAAAAACTTAAAAATAGTTGCAAGGGCCGGTATAGGTCTAGATAATATCGATACAGACGAGACTGATAAAAGAGGAATCAAGGTAGTTTATGCTCCGGGTGCTTCTACGGATTCTGCAGTAGAACTAACAATAGGACTAATGATAGCTGCAGCTAGAAAAATGCACGCGGCAATGAACCTAGCAAAATCTGGTATATTTAAGAAGTTAGAAGGAGTAGAGTTAGCTGGAAAAACCATAGGGATAATAGGTTATGGGAGAATAGGCACTAAGGTAGGTATAATAGCAAATGCTATGGGGATGAGAGTCTTAGCATATGACGTTGTAGATATTAGAGAAAAAGCAGAGAAACTCAATGCAAAAGCCGTAACTCTAGATGAGTTGGTGAAGGAGTCAGATGTTATAAGTCTTCACGTAACAGTAGGTAAAAATGCTAAGCCGATTTTAGATAGAGATAAATTTGAAAAAATGAAGAATAATGTGATAATTATTAACACCAGTAGAGCTGTATCGGTGGACGGTAAAGCTTTACTAGAATATATAAAGTCTGGTAAGATTTTAGCCTATGCTACGGATGTATTTTGGAATGAGCCTCCAAAGGAGGAGTGGGAACTGGAGTTATTAAAGCATGAGAGAGTTATTGTTACTCCTCATATAGGTGCTCAAACCAAAGAAGCACAACAAAGAGTAGCCGAAATAACACTACATAACTTACTCGATGCTATGAAAGAGTTGGGGATGATCTAAATGTTGTTAATACCCGGTCCGGTAGAAGTCCCAAAGAGCGTAAAGGAAGCATCTACGCTAGTAATCAACCATAGAAGTGATAAGTTTAGAGAGATAGTTAAAAACCTAGAGAGATTAATGAATGAGCATTTCAGTTCTACTAGAGTAGCATTATTAACAGGCTCAGGCACCTTGGCTGTAGAAGCAATGGTTTACTCTCTTGTAAAAAGAGGCGAAAAAGTTGTAACATTCCCATACGGTGAATTCGGCAATAGGCTTTTAGACTCACTAAAAAGGAGAGGAGCTAATGTAGTGAGCTATGAAAAACCACTAGGTCAAGGTTTTACCTTGGAGGAGATCAAGGAAGCGTTAGATAACAATAAAGATGCAACGGCAGTTGCTCTGGTTCACAACGAAACCAGTACTGGTATTGCGTTCAGAAATATGGAAGATATAACTCATGTAGTTAAAAGCAGAGGTTTAAAATTACTTGTTGACTCTGTATCGGGATTCGCTGCGTATAAACTTCTAGTTAACGAATGGAAAATAGATGCTGTGGCTACTGGAAGTCAAAAAGCTTTAGCGTCAGTACCTGGTTTAGGTTTCGTTGCACTATCTCAAGAAGGAGTAAACGAGCTCGTAAAAGATGAAGTCCCTGCTTATTTAGATATATCGCTTTACCTCAAATTCCAAGACAAATTCGAGACACCGTTTACTCCTGCGGTAGGAGTATTTAACGCTACATTGAGAGCAGCTGAGCTGATGAAAATGGAGGGAATTGAAAATAGATGGAGAAGGCATGAAGCTTGTGCACGTTTCGTAAGGAATATCACGAATTATCTTGGGTTTTCATTATTTGGCAATGAAAGTAACTTCTCCAATACTGTAGTTGCAGCTGAACCACCTATAAAGGATCTAAGAAGCAAGTTGAAGGAATTTAAGATCGAAATATCGCCAGGGATAGGAGAGTTGAAGGAGAAAATAGTGAGATTTGGATTACTTGGAATCGTAGATGATAGGGCAGTAGGTAAGTTAGCTAAAGCACTGGGAACTATATTCAATTCAGAGATACCGTTTACTCCTCCTCCAGAATGTAAGTTGCCGGAATTTCTCGCAAAAGAGATAGACTGGGATTAGAGTTAGATTTTTTTCCTACTTATTGGGTGTGAGTACTAATGACAATTAGTAAAATTAATGAGATTTTTCAGGAGAGTTGGAAAGGTAAGCTAACAAAATACGAGATAGCACGAATTGTCAGTGCAAGAGCTTTACAGCTTGCAATGGGTGCTCAACCTCTCATTGATACGTCTAATTTGTCTTTTGATGACGTTATAAGCATAGCAGAAGACGAATTGAAAAGAGGGGTTTTACCTATTACTATAAGACGTGTATATCCTAATGGTAAAGTAGAGTTAATGTCTATAAGAAAGATCGAATAAACATGGTCTGTAAGCCAAGTAATTATACATTAGTGGTTGCAGAGAAAAGCAAAGCGGCTAAAAAGATAGCCGAAGCATTATCTACTAAACCTCAACTATGTAAACAGTTTTCAGTGAATTATTGGGTTTTAAATTACGATAAAAGAACTTTAGTAATTGCTCCTGCTGCTGGACACCTTTTCAATCTGTACGGGAATTCTGGGTTTCCGGTATTTCATATGGAATGGAAACCCCTTTGGACAATAGATGATTCTGCTAGATATACTAAGAAATATTATGAGTTATTTAGATTTCTTTCGGAAAAGGCTTTAGATTTTATTAATGCTTGTGATTATGATATTGAAGGTTCTGTAATAGGTTACATAATAATAAAGTTCTTTGGGGATGAGAGAAAAGCTAAGAGGATGAAGTTTTCAGCTCTTACTAAAGAAGATATTAGGAAAGCAATTACTCATCTAGAACCTTTAGATTATAACATGATCAATGCCGGAATAGCGAGACATAAAGTAGACTGGTTATGGGGAATAAACGTCAGTAGGGCATTAATGAATGCTGTACGCGAGATATCTAGGAAGAGAATAGTGTTAAGTGCCGGAAGGGTACAAAGCCCCACGTTAATCCACGTGATAAATAATACAATGGAGAGGGAAACTTACGTCCCTCTTCCGTATTATACAGTGAGCGTAGAAGCAGTAATTGGAAAAAGGAAAGTGAAGTTCACAGTTAATAAAGTATTCGAAAGGAAAGAAGATGCCCAAAAGTTTGCAGAAAAAATAAAGAACGATAAGCTAATAGTCAGAGAAGTAGAATATGAAGAAAGAAATTTGCTTAGACCCCCACCGTTCAACCTAGGAGATCTTCAGGTAGAAGCCGGAAGAATTTTAGGTCTCTCACCTTATTATACAGAGAGATTAGCTGAAGAGTTATATTTAGACGGACTTATTAGTTACCCGAGGACTAATAGCCAAAAGATACCTCCTACTGTTAATGTTGATAAGATAGTCCAAGATATAGAGCGGAACAACTTCCCAAATTTAGTGAGGTTAGTGAAGAATATAACTAAAAGAGAGAATGGGTTTCAAGTTAGGCAAGGAGAGAAGGAAGATCCAGCGCACCCAGCTATCTACCCTACTGGAGAAAAAGCTAAGGGCTTAAAACTTAAAACGTACAAACTGTTCGAGTTGATAACGAGGAGGTTCTTAGCTAGCATATCCTCTGATGCCAAGGTTAAAGAACAAAAGGTAGACTTAATGTTTAAAGAAACGAAGTTAGACATAAGGCTAACTTTTCAGAAGGTAATTTTCAAGGGCTGGTTATTGTTGTATCCTTATCGTAACGTACCTGATGAGGAACTCCTAGATTTGAAAAAGGGAGATGTAGGGGAAATAGCAAAGGTCTCCGTTTCGATGAAAGTTACTAAACCATCGCTAAGTAGGCTTACGAAAATCGACTTATTGAAGTGGATGGAGAACAATAATCTAGGTACTGAGGCAACTAGAGGGAGAATTATAGAGACTTTATTTGACAGAAGATATCTGGTAAAAAAAGGAAGTTATCTAGTACCAACTGACCTTGGGATAACAGTGGCTGAAGTCTTAGATCAGTATTTTAAGGAATTAACAGACGTCTCTCTAACAAAGAAAATGGAAGAGAAACTTAACGCAATTATTGACGGTAAAGCTAATGACCAAGAAGTTGTAGACGAGACCGTCAAAATCTTAGAAAGCTACATGAGTAAATATCAGGAGGTTAAAAAGCATATTGGAGAGAAATTAGGAGGAGTATTGGGTCTCGTAAGTTATAAGCCTTGTAAAATATGTAAACTTGAGGCTATTTCGGTAAACGGATTATGCAAGTATCATAATGAAGCGCTGAGGAAACTTAGGGAATCTCTGCTCGTATGGAAGGAAAGAAGCGGTATGGGTGAGCCGCAAATAATCAAGAAACTATTGACTTCATCTTCTACTGGAAAATACGTTAAGGAGGTAATAGAGAAGAAACTAATTTAGGGATCTAGTGAAAGGAAATCAGTTACCTCAGGGTTTAACTCACCAATCGCTTTGGCATGACTCACATCATCTAAAAAGAGTTCTATCTAAGTGAGTTATTAAACTTAATGAGAGGATAAGAAAATTGAGTACACTCCCTTTTGTCTTATTGTCTAGTTTCCGCGTTTCCGCTAAATCTATTTATTAATTCATAGTTTTTTTTTTTTTCAATGAAAGAGGTAGGGTTAAGCGATTATCTCGATATCTGGAAACAAAGTATAAGTAACCCCCAAGAGTTTTGGGATAAGATAGCTAAGGAACTGATTTGGTTTCGGCGTTACGAAAAGATTCTAGACTATAAATCACCGGATAATTACCGTTGGTTTGTAGGCGGAAAGATTAATATTACATATAATGCATTGGACAGATGGATTTCTCAAGGTAAGGGGGACAAAACAGCTATAATCTGGTTAAATGAAGAAGGAAAAGAGAAGAGATATACTTACAAAGACCTATACGAATTATCGTGCAAAATATCTTCATTTATCACTCAGTATTCATCGAAATCCGATACAATACTGCTATACATGCCTATGGTTGTCGAAGCAGGAGCAACAATGTTAGCCTCAGCGAGATCAGGTACAATTCATACCGTAGTGTTCTCGGGGTTCGGTGTTAAAGCATTAGCAGAGAGAATAAAGAGCGCTAAGCCGAAAATAATTTTCACGGCTGATGTTACATACAGAAGAGGAAAAGTTATAGAGTTGAAGAGTGTCGTTGATGAAGCGATAAAGGAAAGCGGAATTAATGTAAACAAAGTCGTAGTTTTAAATAGAGAGGACAAGGCTAGTTTTAAAGAGGATAGGGATATAGACTTTAATGACGTTATTAAGCTTAATACTAGAATGGGGGTCGTAGAGACGAATTCGGAAGATCCATTGTTCATACTCTATACCTCAGGAACTACTGGTAAGCCTAAAGTTATAGTCCACTCAATGGGGTCTTATACCGTCTGGGATTATGCTCACGTTAAATGGTTATTTGATTTCTCTAACGAGAGGAAACTGTTAACGACTGCCGACCTAGGATGGATTAACGGTCACTCATATAGCCTTTATGGACCTTTACTTAACTACGGTACAACGATCTGGTATGAGGGTGTCTTGGACTATCCTCACCCGGGAGTTATGTGGGAAATAATAGAGAGATATAAAGTTGAAAATGTGTGGACTGCACCTACATTAGTTAAGATGTTAATGAAGTATGGAGAAGAGCACGTGAGGAAATTCGACACCTCGAGTTTAGAAGTCTTTGTCACAGCTGGTGAGAGTCTGGGAGTTGAAGCTATGAATTGGTTGCGTAGGAACGTTAAAGCAAAAAAGATTTTTGAGGTATGGGGACAGACCGAGAATTCCGGCTACATAGCATCTCCAGGCGGTTCTTACTTCGGCTTCCTCAAGATCAAGGATGGTAGTGTTGGTGTCCCGTTACCGTCTATAAATATTAAAATAGTTGATGATAACGGTACTGAACTACCTAGGGGGAAAGCTGGAAATATCATAGTTACCTCACCGTCCCCTGCTTTTATGATCGGTCTGTGGAATGATGAAAGGTATAAAAACTACTACGTCAGGTTCGGTTATTATGAGACCGGAGATTACGGTTATATGGACGAAGAGGGATATTTGTATATTCTAGGCAGGAGCGACGATATACTAAAAGTCGCAGGTCATAGGCTAGGAGTGGCTGAGATCGAGAATGCAGCTTACATTAAAGAAGTTGCTGAGGTTGCAGTAGTAGGAGTTCCTGACGAGATTAGGGGAGAGGTAATTGTGATATTCGCGGTACCTAAAGAAGGAGTTAAAGACTTGTCCCAAGTAAAGCAAAAGATCATTGAAAATGTGAAAAAGAATTTCGGGGCAATAGCTGTTGTCAAGGAAGTAATTTTCGTTAATAAATTACCGCATACGAGAACCGGCAAGATCATGAGGAGGGTTTTAAGGGCGTTAGCAACTGGAAAAGATGTAGGTGATGTTTCAACACTGGAGGACGAGACAAGCGTAGAAGAAGCTAAAAAAGCGTTAGCCGATATTAAAGTGGTGGATAGAGTTTGAGTAAATTAATAAGTATTAAAGACGCTGTCGACCTAGTGAAGGACGGAGATTCAATTACCATCAGCGGTATGTCATTTCATAGAAATCCTATGGCGTTTATCTATGAATTAATCAAGAGTGGTAAAAAGGGGTTATATTTTATCGACCGAGAGCCAGGTTTCGGATTAGAGGTTCTCCTCAAACACGGCGCGGTTAAAAAGATAAGGGCTGCTATGGCTACTCTCGAGTGGTTCGGGATTCCTCCGAATTTTAGGAAGATGGTAGAAAATAAAGACGTAGAGTTCATAGAAGACACATGTGGAGCTTTTATCGCCGGTATCAGGGCTGGTGCGTTCGGACTACCTTTCATGCCTGTTAAGGGGGTAATAGGTTCGGATCTCGTTAAAATACATGAAAAGTTAGAGACCTGGAAAGTTGTTAAAGATCCCTTTTCCGGTGAGGATATCCTCCTAGTTAAAGCTATAGTCCCCGATGTAGCAGTTATTCATGTCCATAAGGCAGATGAAGAGGGTAATAGTGAAATATTAGGACCTTTATACGAGGATGAGTATAAGGCTAAGGCATCCAAAATAACAATTATAACAGCCGAGGAAATTGTTGACAAGAGTTATTTCTATGGAAAAAGACCTACAATAAATGGTGAATATATAACAGCCGTAGTTCATGCTCCGAGGGGCGCTGAACCCACAAGTATGTTCGGGCTCTACGATGTAGATTGGAAAAGAGTTGTGGAAGAATTACAACCTATCTAATTATGCAAGTGCAGAGCGTAAGTTATAAGGATCTATCCTTTTTATGAATTCTCTTTCGTCGTTTCTGAGCGTAATAATTCGTAGAGTAGGTGACACAACTACTTCAAACGCTGTATTATTTAAGATATCTTCAACTGACGTGTTTTCATAAATAGCAGTTATGAACCAAGTTTTCTTCTCTCTGTCATATTTTAGAACCCCTAAGTTAGTAACCACTATCACCTTATTACTAGAATATTTTGCTGTACCCGTTACAAAGTCAACTTTTTCTACTAGAGATCTTTTTGAGTGTTTTAAATTCCACAATATAGCTTTTCTAACTAGGGGGAGGATGAAGGCAGTTGCAGCCCCTCCGGTAAGCCTTACTTTTGGATTATGGTAGTCCCCTATAACGGAGAGATTTACGTTAGTCTCTTTGTCGATTTGGACGGGTCCTAAAAACATAACATCCAGTCTCCCCTTCTGAGCTAAATCAAAAGCGTCAGCTGTTATAAATACTGGAGTGTTGGAGACCATAAAGGGATTACCAGTTGAGGGACTTATTTCTACGGACTTAGGGTTATCAGCCTCAGCAACTCCTATTATCCTTATTTTCTTGCCGTAAAGATCTCTTGCCATGAATGAGGCGATGAGACTTGGAATTGAGTTTAACCCTATGTAAACTAACTCATTATCTTCAACTTGTTCAGCAATAGCCTTTATAGCGTAGTCTACTTGACTCATTATTAAACTATTATTATGTAGATGCTAATTAATTCACTCAACGTTAACAATTCGTAAAATTTATCAGATGGCTCAAGTTTACTGTGAAATATCCGAAAAGGTTTCCTAAAAATAATTTGATATCAAGCCTGTAGAAGGCTCGCAATGAAAGCATAATATTTTTATTTTTAATAAGTTAAATTTGCTTTTTTTGTTTCCCTTATCTTCTTTTCACGTTTATCTTATTTATTTAAGCCTTGAATTAATTATCTCATTGTGCTGGGAGAAGAGCTTTTCAAGCTCGGTGAGGCTATTCATGGTTCTAACAGAGAGAAAGAGATCCTTAGTATCCTAAAGGAAAGACTCTCAGGTAATTATCCTACATATCGTGAATACTTGGTAAAGACTAAGGAATGGATGATAGACGAATTCCGTTTTGTAGTTAACGGAAAAGAAGTAAAAGCCAGTTTATTACCGTATACTTGCGGATACGTGAAAGGGGAAGTAGGAAAGGATATAGCCTTTAACGTAATGCCAGAGCACCCATTTCTCGTACCTTCAATACACGAGGAGAATTTAAAAAGGAAATATTCAGCTTCAGTATTTTATGACAAGGGGAAATTAAGGAGGATTAGTGTAAAGGATGAAAAACCGGCTGTTTTCAGTTCAATACCTTTAAAGCCAGGCGATGTAGTAGATATAGAATCTAAGAGCAGACTCGTCGATACGATATCTCATAACCTAGAGTTTACTGTTCAAGAAGGTGAAAAATATATCGTTATTGGAGCTCATGTAGATCACTGGCTATCAGGATATCATGATAATATTTTCGCTGTAGAATTTCTTTCTACTATAGAATTTCCAAAGTTTAAACACGGTCTCAAAATCGTTTTCTTTTCGTCTGAAGAGGGTCCCAGATGTTGCAACGGCTCTATTCAACAACCCAAAGATGACGTGTTTACTATGATATCTCTCGATGCTTTATACCCCGACAAAGTAGTCTTTTCGGCTACTCCTGATCTATGGGATTTATCGCGATTTTTTAACGTGAAAAGGGTGGAGATGCCCACACCTTATTCCGATCACTTTCCTTATGTAATGGAAGGTTATCCCGCTATGGTTCTCTATAACGACGATTTAATTCCTTTTTATCATTCGGATCGAGATTTACCGATAGAGTCAGATAAAGCTTTTGCAGAGGAGTTAAGAAAATCACTGATCAGATTCCTAATCGAGTTAGATAAGATGAGAGAGGAGGAGTTAAATGAGAAGTTCTTTAAGTATGCCGAAAGCAAAGGAATAAAACTTCTAGAAAGAAAAGGCAGTATAATTCCTTACGGTCTTACTTCAAAGTTGAGGGGCGAGAGGTGATTTCCCTCCCGCTCTAAGAAGCGTGGACTCCTCTCATCGATTTGGAATCACATTCTTCCTTCAGTGGTCAATCGAGAGGCTCAGAAACCCCTTCCATTTAAGTTCACCACCCTAATAACGTCACGGTCTTTCTCCTGATTGCAAGTACACTAAAACTAATGATAACTAATTTCTTCAATCTTTTTCACGTCCAAGGGAAACATTCTCTTTTCGAATTATTATACCATCCCTTGTATATCAGGAAGGTGTTTTCATAACAATCCTCAGTAACCTTTGAAAGTAGACTGAACTCAACTTTTAGCTTCTTATGTAGACTATTGGGGACTTTTGTAAATGTATCTTTCTCGTTCGGTTTGAGATATTCTCCTTAATTTCTATAATGCATGACAGAGTGCTTTTGAGTATTTAGTTACAAGGACTAGTAAGGGGTTGGATAGAGGTCGGACTTTCATTGAGGTTTCATGAATTTGCATTCAACCTCTCGTCCTCATTCCCCTTATTTCCCTCCCCATGCCGTCTACGGCAGTTAAACCACTCCCTTCAAGGACATAGGGAGCCTCATCGGACCCATCCTCCCCCTCACATTGCTCATTGAGTTAACTATAGGGCTCTCTTCTACGTCAGTATGGGAATCTCGTTTATTGCAAGATAAACTAAAACTTAGAATAAATTGAATTTAACTCAATTAATTTACAACAAAATATCATATATTTCGGGCTATTGTAGCTAATAAATAA